>CAYYMU010000022.1:11141-18444 GCA_964472445.1 uncultured Desulfobacteraceae bacterium | reverse complement strand
GCTTCAATCTTTTTCCAAAACTGCTCAATGTCGCTTACAAATGACTTTTTACGAGTTCATCAAACGTGGAGGATACTCACATGTCATCGAAAAAGACGCACACTAAGTCCGACAAGCTGGATCGTATCATAGCCGAGGCTCGACAGGACAAAAAGCGTCAGGAAAAAACCTATCGGGAGCGAGCGCTCAAGATGTTTCCATGGATCTGTGCGCAGTGCGGACGCGAATTTTCAGGAAAGAGAGTTCGAGAACTCACGGTCCATCACAAGGATCACAACCACGACAACAATCCTCCGGACGGCAGCAACTGGGAGTTGTTGTGTGTCTACTGTCACGACAATGAGCATTCGCGGGATCAGGTTGCGGAATGGTATGAAGAAACAACGCCGGACAACGAACAAGAAAAGCGTTACGACAACAGGCCGTTCGCGGGCCTGAAAAATTTGCTGAAGGACAACAAATAACCAGAGCTTGAAGTGACCTTTTAATCTTCTTTAAGATGTTATTCTCTTTGTGTAATCTGCCCGATATCCATGAGTATGAATCGAGAAGGATCAACATTCTGTTCTTGCATGGCCTTTCTGAGGTCAAGCAAAGGATAACCTGGAGGATTGTCTCCAAGATGAAAGGCGCCCCACTGAGTCGGGATGAAATATTTTGCGCCAAGATCTCTGAACGCGTCAAGTGCTTCAGTGGCATTAATATGAGCGTAATGCATAAACCAGCGGGGATGATAGGCGGTAAGGGGAAGAAGCGCATAGGTGATGTTTGGAAACCGTCTGCCTATTTCCTTGTAGCCTGCAAAATATCCGCTGTCCCCTCCATAGTAAACTGAGGCATTCGGCGTAATCACCATGAAACTTGCCCACAGAGTGCTGTTAACAGGTTGCCCTGCACGCCGTGACCAGTGTTGTGCAGGCAGGCAAACCAGCTTGCTGCCACCGGGAAGATCGAAGCTTTCCCACCAGTCAAGTTCCGTGACAACCCCGTCGTGAAGAGATGATACATACTGTTTGAGACCACGCGGCACAAACACATGTGATTTGGCGGGAAGGGAACGAATACTTTTGACATCCAGGTGATCATAGTGATTATGAGAAATAATCACATTCACAGTATCTGTAATTTCTCTCAGATCATCCCCTGTAAACGCTGGCGGAGTAACTCTTTTCGGAAGTAACGCCCGCTCGGAAAACATGGGATCCGTGAGCCAGTATTCCCCCTGAAGGCGCATAAGAAAGGTGCCATGACCAATCCATGCGATAAAATCCTTTTCCCCCGCAAGAGCATTGATCCTCTCACTCAACCGGGATATGACCTTTGGCTTATGAGCTTTTTCCTCATCTGTATAGTGGTTTTTTGTTGAAAGTTTCCATCTGAGAACTTGCCAAAGCCTTCCCTGTTCCTGAGGCATCCAAGGGTTAAAGTACTTTCCATCAATTAAATGGGGCGCGTAAAGCTTTTCCATGTTTTGATTCTCCACAGCCTTTCGCCACAGGACCTCGTTAAAGGGTGCTGGTTTTGTCGCAAAAAACACAATGCACGTGACGATAACCAGGAAAACAATTATTAGAAGTACCTTCATGCCGTCCGGATCTTTCTCAAACAAATTTCTTTTTTAAGGTGAATTCAACTTCAAAAAGCTACCCATGCTTAGAAGAACATGCCATGCCCTGTTCACACTTAACACTTCAGAAGACTTGTGTCATCTATCATTTTCACACTTGCCTTCGGCTAATACTTTTGTTAATGTGTTCAGTATATTAACAGTGCTTAAGAACACTGGGCTTTCACCAGGAGGCTGATGAGGAAACAAATATAATGAGCAACAGGAAAAATCGTGTATGCCCGGTTGAAATAGCCGGTAGCCTCGATAACAGAATTCGAAGATGGATACAAAACCCTCAGAAAATATTAGAAAACTATATTGAAGAAGGGATGACTGTTCTGGATATAGGATGTGGTCCGGGTTTTTTCTCTATTGACATGGCTCAAATGGTTGGCGAATCCGGGCGGGTTATTGCTTCTGACTTGCAGGAGGGGATGCTTCAGAAAGTAAGAAACAAAATTAAAGGAACAGAACTTGAGAAACGGATCACACTGCATAAGTGCGAAAAAAACAAAATAAGCCTGTCAGAGTCTGTTGATTTTGTTCTTCTGTTTTACATGATTCACGAAGTTCCAAATCAGGAAGAATTTTTTAATGAAATATTAACGATGCTGAATCCGAACGGACAAATTTTAATAGTAGAACCACCATTTCATGTTTCAAAAACAGCGTTTGAAAAAACTGTAAAAAAAGCTATAGACGCCGGGTTTACAGATGTTGAAAGGCCGAGCCTGCTTTTTAGTAAAGCAGTAATATTGACGGTTTCGTAAAAAGTCCCATCTACTGTGTTGTAGTATTTTTTCAGACCCTCGACTGCTTTTTAGCAAAGCAGTAATATTGACGGTTTCGTAAAAAGTTGAATTTGTTCGTTCTGTAAGCATTTTTTGGCTGAAAAAAACAAAATGGAATTGGCCGGTCTCAAATAAGACCGGCCAATTAGGTTGTCAACGGGTTTTCTGCATTGTGCGTACATATGTTTTATGTTGGCCCCGCTCCCACTCTTCGATTTCCACGCCCTCCTCGATATCCTCCCACCCGGTGATCATGGCCTTGATATGGGCGGTCTTTTTGTAGCCTATGGTGGACATATAGACGTGAACGATAAGAAAAGAAATCAGCGCAAACGCCACGGCCATATGGATTGCGGCGATGACCAGCAAAGACAGACTCGAAAGTCCCCAGGCAGACCAGGAATTGTATCCCCAGTAAAGAAGCCCGGTAACCATCTGAAGCGGAAGTAAAGCCGCGGCCAGGCTCAGATAAACCAGGCGCTGCAACGGGTTGTGTTTGGCCTCCTTTCGTTTAGGCACCGGATGCGGTTCGCCCCGGAATATCCCGTACGAATAATAGAAAATCACGGCCATAATCTTTTTCGTGGTGGGAGCATACTGCTTCCATTCGCCTGTGGTAAAAACCCAGAACACAAAAAAGGCAAAGGCGATAAGCCAGGTAATGCCCAAAAAGTTGTGGACCCGGACGGCTTTGTCGAATCCCAGGAGGGTAAATGTCCCGTGGACCTCGAGCCCGGTGATCAGCATTACTATGATAAGCGCCGACTGGAACCAGTGCCAGAAACGCTCGTACCGGGTATAAAGATAAGTCGATATAAGTTTTTTGGCCATAATTATTCCTCCTTCCTGCTGCCGCGTGTGAAAATCCGGCCAAAACCGTGTAAAATAACGGCCGCCAGGGAACCAAACACCAAGATCCAGCCTAACAAATCAAGGGCTTTGAGACTGTCGCGCCCGGGCATGTAAAATCCTGCCAGGTTTGCCAGCCGCCCGTTATTTTTGATGTGGCACTCGGTGCAGCTTACAACTTTTTCCCTGGGCGCCACCATATGAGTAATCGGAAAAACATAGCTGGTTTCGACAAAGTCGAATTCACCGGAATAGGGAAGCCCCGCATATTTTTGGCCGTAGGCTATGGCCGTACCCCAGTCAAATTTCTTCCAGTAAGCGTCGTTATCCGTCTTTCCCTTGGGAAACAGGTGGGGGATGACCATGGTTTTGTTGACCTTGTCATACGGCTGTATGCCAATATGAACCTTGAAAGGAAATATTCGTGAGGCTGGATCGTCCTTGCTACCCACAGGCCAGTTCAGCTTTACCACCTGTCCGGGGTCAATGGTATCCTTGACCGTCAGCTGTTCCATCGATCCGTTGTACCAGCGGTACCTTGGTATAAGATTTTTCTCCCAGCGCATATCTCCTTTTAAAGTAAAATAAGACGGTTTCCCAAAACTGTCTTTTACCTTAAAGGGTTTTCCGTTTTTCTTTTGTCCTGCAGTGGACCAGTCCCAGTGGACCATCGTCGGATTGATTCGGGCAAACCTCGGTATATGACAGCTCTGGCAGGCCACCTTGTCTGAATGATCGTTGGCCTTGGTATTCTGTTTGTGCGGCTGGTTGCTGTGGCAGGACTCGCAGGCAATTTTTGTTGCCAGATCGTCTTCGATAAGGCTTTTCCGTTCTTCAAAGGCCGGTGTAGTGTAAACCCGACCCGCGATATCATGGGCGGTGGTGGAGTGGCATCGCGTACATCCAAAATTTTGCCCATCCGTTCCCATGTGAACATCCAGCTCCTTATTCGGCTTCATCATGGAAGAATCAAGATCGCCGTGTTTAACACCATCCCCACCGCCGCCGAAGAAATGGCAGGTCCCGCAGTTTTTCCGTGTGGGGAGTCCAACACTCTGGGCAACCTTATTCCAGTCCGGCGGGTTATAGGTCTTGCCGTTGCCCGGAAACACCGTGGTTTTTGCCACCGGGTTGCCGGCACCAACCGGAAATTTTTTATAAGTCCCTGTCTGCTCGTGGCAGACCAGGCAATCGACCCTGGTCTGATCTGTAAAATCAAAATCCTTACCTTTCCAGCCGTAACCGGCATGGCATGATGTGCAACGAGCCTCGTTGCTCTGGATATTGATTCAAAAGTTGTTGATAGACAACCCTCCCTTGCCAAGCTGGGCACGCTTTCCAATTTCCGAGTCATCCATCCATGTCCAGTGAATGGTTTTTTGCACCTGGGTGGATGCCTCCGAGTGGCAGGAAAGGCAGGCCCGGGTGACTTCCGGACCGGATTTAAACTCCTGCTTGAGAATCTCGAACTTGGAATGTTCTGCCGTGATCCAAACCTTATTTTTTTTGGTGGCCTGCTGGGCCAGTTGTCTGCCCGTGGCCAGCTCTTCCCCGGCTGATAAAAGACTGGCAGGAAATACAAGCATTGCGCTGATAATCAAAATGAATATCCAGGGCATAAATCCGGCCGCATTAACTTCCCTCCCGGAATACCTGGTTCTCCTATCATTGAAGTATTTCATTCGTTACCCTCTCCTTTCCGTTGCATAAGGTTGCATAAAATGGATGATTAGGTTTAATTGTGATTAAAAAAACAGGTCTTTGTTATTGGATAATGAATCAGGCTGTTATTTTTATGGTAAATGCGTGAATTCAGGTTGCAGCTGCACCACGCAATGGTTGGGAGGAGACTTCATGTGGTGTATGGTGGTTGAAAAATTTTCTTGATTTATTATTAATCTTTTTTAATACAAATACAAGTGATTTCTTGGTTGTTTTTTTTCAACATGACAGCCTTCATTTTCTATTGACATGATAATAATAATGACACCATATTATTTCTGAATAAAAAGCAAAGAAAGACGCTACATAAAATAGTTAAAAACCCAAAGCATTTATCTTCTACTGCAACATTATTTAAAAAAAGTAAAATATGAATAAAATAATTCTGGTCGGTGTTGGTGGTTTTATTGGCGCGGCTCTGAGATATTTGATTGGCGGTTATGTTCAGAACTTGACGCAAAGCATTGCTTTCCCGTATGGAACTCTCGTCGTTAATATTACAGGCTGTTTTTTGATTGGTATACTTTCTCAGCTTGTTGAATTTCATGCAGGCCTGACAGCAGAAATGCGTATACTGCTTATGGTTGGGCTTTTAGGTTCTTTTACTACATATTCCACATTTAGCAATGAGACAATAAATCTATTGCAAGACCAAAGGATATTTCTTGCTTTAACAAACATAGGAACTCATATAATTTTAGGTCTGTCAGCTGTATTGATTGGCAGATTCACTATAATTACAATATGGAGATGAGATAAATGGAACTGCCATCAGAAAGCCAGCTTCTCCGAATATTCATTGGAGAAAGTAACAAACACAAAGGAAAACCATTGTATGAATGGCTTGTAATTAAAGCAAAGGAACAGGGTCTGGCCGGCGCTACAGTCCTTCGCGGTTTAATGGGATTTGGTGCTAATAGCCGCATTCATACTTCAAAAATACTACGGCTATCCCTTGATTTGCCAATTGTCGTGGAAATAGTAGATACACCTGAAAAAATAAAAGAGTTTCTTTCTTGTATCAAAACCGTTGTCAAGGAAGGATTGGTAACTCTTGAAAAAGCAGAGGTTTATATTTATAGAAGCAATAACCAGAATGAATGAAATAAAAACTAATCCCATGTACCGCTTTCTGGCGGTTTTCACCATAACCTCAACAATAGGCCTCCATGCCTGGCTGACCCTTTTTAACAATTTTGCGGTCGAGGTCGCAAAAATAGACGGCGCTGAGGTGGGTATAATTCAATCGGTAAGAGAGATTCCGGGCTTTCTGGCCCTTCTTGCCGTATTCGTTATGCTCTATTTAAAAGAACACAGGCTTTCAGCACTATCCATAATTTTTCTTGGAGTAGGACTTGGAGCTACAGGTTTTTTCCCCACATACTCCGGCCTGCTTATGACAACAGTCATAATGAGTTTCGGGTTTCATTACTTTGAGACTACAAACCAGTCACTTACACTACAGTATTTTAATGAAAATATATCACCCCGGGTATTCGGAAGGCTCAGAGCACTGGCAGCCGCTTCAAGCATAGGAATCGGCATCGCTATTTACTTTCTCGCCTCTTTGCTCAATTACACCACCATTTATCTTATAATCGGCCTGGCTATTGTCGCTGCGGGTATCTGGGGATTTTTTCAGGATCCTACCGATCGCAATATTATCCCCCAGCGCAAAAAAATGATTTTTAAAAAAAAATACTGTCTTTTCTATTTTCTTACCTTTATGGCAGGCGCACGCCGTCAGATATTCATGGCCTTTGCTGTTTTTCTTCTTGTCAAAAAGTTCGATTTCACCATTCAGGAAATAACTCTTCTTTTTGTGATAAATAACCTGGTAAATTTCTTTCTCAGCCCCATGCTTGGAAAAGCCATAATAAAATTCGGGGAAAGAAAGGTCCTGTCTCTTGAATATCTGAGCCTCATATTCATATTTATTGCCTATGCCACAGTACAGTCAAGGATCATCCTTGCTATACTCTTTGTGCTGGATCACATCTTCTTCAATTTTGCGATCGCCATCAGGACCTATTTCCAAAAGATAGCCGATCCAAGGGACATCGCACCGAGTATGGCGGTTGGCTTTACCATTAATCATATAGCGGCCGTGCTCCTGCCTGCGGCAGGTGGCCTCTTATGGCTTATAGACTACAGGATACCTTTTTTTGCAGGCGCGGTTTTCAGCGTGGTCTCCCTTCTGGCAGTTCAAAAAATAAATACCACGAAAAACAGCGCTGTAACGCAATAAACAGGTTTTCTTCAATTTTATTATGACCTGCTGGATTAAATCACTCTTTCATTGCCGCCGTCTATTGGAATTTGAGCGCCTGTT
>CAYYMU010000022.1:0-11041 GCA_964472445.1 uncultured Desulfobacteraceae bacterium | reverse complement strand
GCTGGATTAAATCACTCTTTCATTGCCGCCGTCTATTGGAATTTGAGCGCCTGTTGTGCTGGCAAAGGCTGGACCCGCCATACAGCAAACAAGAGAGGCAACATCGCTGGATGTTACTTCGGTTTTTAAAAGATTGTTTGTTTTGTATTCAGCAACTGAAAGTCCGTAATGTTCCGCTCTTTGCTGTAATACCGTTTCAGTCCATATGCCTGTGTCAAATACAGCATTAGGATGCACAATATTAACTCTAATGCCATAAACGGCTAATTCCAAAGCAGCCACCCGTGCAAGCTGTGTTAAACCAGCTTTGGCAACCGAATAGGCAGAAGCACCGGGCCCGGGGGCTGGAACGTTTTTTGAAGCAATGAATATCACTGTTGGATCAACGCCCTGTTTAAGATAAGGAATGCATAATTTCAGTAATCGCTGGTGGCTTGACAGATTAATGTCCATGCTCTGGTTCCATATTTCGGGCTGCATGTCTTCAATGTTCTGGCTTTTGCTGAAAATTCCAGCGTTGTTTATCAATATATCAATGCCCCCAAAATTACTGACAGTAAATCTTACTGCTTTTTTTAAGGAGCTGTTATCAGAGATATCACCAGCCAGTCCTCTTAAATCCGGTTTGTTTAATATCTGTGCAACAGCGGGATTAAGATCCAGGCCTACAACTGCGGCGCCATTTTCGTGCAGTGCTTTTGCACAGGCAAGTCCTATGCCACTGGCAGCGCCTGTAACAAGCGCTATTTTACCCTGTAATATTTGTGGTGCTTTTTCTTTTTGCAGTTTGGCCTGCTGCAGTTTCCAGTATTCCATATCAAAAATATTTTTTTCAGGCAGGGCTTTCCACCCGCCTGTGGCTTCAGCCCACTGAATTGCCCGGACAGTATGAAAAGCAATATCAGATATAATATCTGCTTCCTTAATATTTTTGCCAAAAGTTATTATTCCGTGATTGGGCCATACTGCCCATCTTGGAGCAGGATCAAGACATTTTATATTGCTGTTTGCATTTCGCTGAAAATACTTTTTATATGCTGTGCAAAATCCGGTTATGTCTTTTTTAATATCACCTTTTATTATAGCTGGTACATGTTTTGTGCGAATCACATGATCAGGTGTTAAAGGCCCTCGGCAGGCAATGGATTCTACTTTGGGAAGATCGGCAAAACCGCAGGCAAATGGGCTTTTGTTTATTTTCGCTATTACAGCCTCTTTTTTTGCAAGTGAAACCTGTTTGCGAATTCCTGCAAGCAAGAGCAGATCTTCTCTGGACCTGGATCTGGCAATAGAATCCAGTGCCCCATGTTTTTTAAGAAAATCTTCTGCAATAGAGACAAGATTAATCATCTGTTCGTAACTTTTTCCGGCATTATCTGAAAAGGTCAAAATACCGTGGTTCATCAATATTATCCCTTCAAGATCATTCCAGTTTATGTTGCGTGTCATTTCATAAACTTTTCTGGCCAGAGCAAAGCCGGACATTACATAAGGCACAATCAATACCCTGTTGCTGTAGATTTTTCGGAGCAGGGTTTTGTTTTTTTTATTGTTGGTCATTGTTACGACGGCATCTGCATGAGTATGATCAACGTATTTAAAGGGTATAATAGCGTGCAGAATGGCTTCCACTGAAGGATTTGGAGCATCAGGATCCATCATTGCGGTTTTTTGAATCTTTATCATATCTGTATCAGACAGGCGCTCAAGTTCAGCCATCTGTTTCAGTACTTTCAACTTTAGAGGAGTAAATCCAGCAGCCTGAATCGTTTTCATATCCCATCCGCTTGCTTTTACATACAAAACATCTTCGATATCACCAAAAAAATCTTTTATTTTAGTTTTTACAGATGTATTGCCTCCGCCATGTAAAACCAGATCAGATTCCCTGCCCAAAAGCCTGGAGGTGTAAATTCTAAGCTTTAATGGATCATTAGAAAGTTTTTTTGCCTCATTGTTTTTCCATAAAGTTTTCATAACACCCTGCCTTAAAAATAAGATTGTTTAATGTCCGGACCTCTGTAATCCTGAAAAATCAAAGGTACGGATTAATTTTAGACAAAAAAAATATTATAATTATGGCATAAGGCATTTCCCCTTTCAAGTGTGAATCTGCAAAAACAGACAACCTTCGATCCAACGGTTACACGGTTGGTTGAAATACCCATAACCCATCGAAAATATAAGAAGTTAAATTGACTTGTATGTGCGATTGAGGTATAATATTTTTTAATATATTTAAGCTTCCAGCCGCAAGCAGGCTGGGAATCTTCGACCGTAATAAAGTTTTCCTTTTTTGGATTCGCTCTCTAACCCCTCGGCAAACCACGGGGAATGAGCTGGCTATTGCGGTTCAAACAGGAGAACAGGTTGACCCATTAATGGATTACAAATAAACAAGGCCGTGTTTTTTCATTACAACATGAAGAAATAGAGTTTTTTGCTTCGCAGCCCTGAATCTGAGATCCCAAGCTCAAAAAAATTAGCGCTCTCTTTACTGCGATACAGCCCATAAAATGAGAAGCATAGCATTTAATATAAAGTGCTGGTTTATATTTGCCTGCAAAACTTTTATCTAAAATAAAAACGGAGGGATAATGTATAGATTATTGTTCATTGCAATTTTTCTTTTTTCAGTAAATGTATTCTCGTCTCACGCGGGAACAGTGAGGTTTGAAACATTGAGCGATGGAATGGTAGATGCTTTAACCGATGAACAGTCAAAGGGTGTTAATCTTAAAATAGAATTTGATGTAGATTCTGATGTCATACGGCGCGATTCATATCCAATATTAAATGAACTGTGCAAAGCATTAGAACACAGGCTTTTAAGAAACCAAAATATCATTATTAAGGGCCATACGGATTCTGATGGTTCAGCGGAATACAACCAGAAGCTCAGTCAAAGACGTGCTACGGCTATAAAGAGATATCTGGAATCAAATTGCCTTGTTTTTTCACAAAGGCTTAAAATTACAGGCTGTGGAGAAAGCATGCCATTGCTTCCCAATACAACACCTTTCAATAAGCAGAAAAACAGACGTGTTGAAATACAAATTGATCCTGAATCAATACAAAAGACACCGCTAATGCCTTCAGAATCTCAAGGATTGGGATTTCAAAGATTGGAATAGTTTTTATGGCTTTGTAGAAATCTTTGGTCCGGTAAAGCTGCACTCGTTCTATATCGAGCCATCAATAAATGTTTTATCATTACTTAATTTTTTTTACCGTCGCTTTCCTATGCATTTGCAGAGCATGGAGCAATTATGGCAGCCGGCGTTATTGATTCACCAAAAGCCTGAGAGGCCGGCATCTTTTTTGTACGCGCATTTGCCAAGCTTCGTAAAATGGTGGAAAAACACACTGGATTATTACAAAAAGTTGGGTGTCGAAGCATCGAGCGGAAAGTCATTATGATACAGGTTTATAGAGTTTGATAAGTAAGTCTCTCAAAATATACGGCAAGAAGAGAGAAAAAAGAATATGTCATTTTTTTAGGCCCCGTCCACAATGTCCTTGAAACAATCCACTGCAGATGATATTAAAAAAGAAATTTCTTATCATCTATAATTTATACTTTATGCCAAGATCAAACCATACTGCATTGTTTCTTAGATTGAAAAAGCTCTGTATGAGCAAAACCGTGCTTCATGTCGGCGCACATCCAGACGATGAAGAGATCGGGCTTTTAGCGTATATCTCTTATAAACATCATGGCCGAGCCGTATACTGGTCGGCAACACGCGGTGAAAGCGGGCAGAACAGGGTGAACGACTTTTATGGTGACGCCCTGGGTGTATATCGGACATGGGAAAGCCTTCTGGCCAGGGAAATAGATGGAGGAGAATGTCTTTTTGGTCCCTTTGTTGATTTTGGTTTCAGTAAGAACTCCTTTGAAACCTTTGCAAAGTGGGGAAGAGAAAATATTATCAGAGAGCTGGTTCGGACAATCAGGTTTATTCGGCCTCAAATAATTATTTCACGCTGGTCCGGCACACCAGAGGATGGACATGGTCACCATCAGGCAATCGGTCAGGCCATTTACGATGCTGTTGAAGCGGCAGCTTCTCATGAAGATTATACGGAACTTGCATCTCAGGGATTATTCCCCTGGCACACAGGTAAATTTTATAGAAGCACTAATAAGGGAATAAACCACAAGGGGGCATTGAATCAGGAGTTGGAGACAGATGGATTCATAAGAATCAATACAGGCGAATATAACCCTCTTATCGGCCGCACATATCAGGAGCAGGCGTGGATGGCTTATAACCGCCATCAAACACAAGGCATGTCGGCATTGCCTGAACCGGGCGATTTTTACTACTATCTGGAATTGATTAACAGTTCAGTTGCCTTGCGGGGTCGTGAAACAGATCTTTTCCAGGGGCTGGAAACCGGTTTAACAGGCCTGTTCAGTGGAATCGGATCAATTCCCGATTATGCACTCAGCATCCTCAAAGAGGTGCAAAGACTTATTGACGAAGCTGTGGAAAGATTTGCACCTGAAGACCCGTCGC
Organism: uncultured Desulfobacteraceae bacterium; assembly: GCA_964472445.1. GTDB lineage: Bacteria > Desulfobacterota > Desulfobacteria > Desulfobacterales > ETH-SRB1 > CAYYMU01. The sequence continues at coordinate 6,518 of CAYYMU010000022.1, read as the reverse complement.
CTTTATCTTTGCTGTTATTTGAAGGATTGAAACTCCTGAAGGATCTCCGTAAATATATTCTGGAAACGAAGATTCCGGATATGAAAAAGCAGGCGATAATCCTTTGTTTAAAACGAAAGATCAGGGAATTTGAAGATGTTATCACCCTGTGTCTGGGTCTGCGGCTGGAGTCTTTTTGCACTCGTGCCAGGGTTACGCCGGGAGAGAGCGTATGGGTAAAAAGCAGACTATGGAACTTTTCAAAAACCCATATTGACAATATAACCTTCAGTGTTCATGCCCCTGATACATGGGATATTGAAAAATGCGAAGGGGAAGGAATCTTTGATGGTTTATCTGATTCCATGGTGATGCATGAAGTATTTATTAATAATGATACAGCCCTCTCGTGTCCGTACTGGCTTCGGGAACCCAAAAATGGTTATGTTAACGAATACCCTGAAGAATATCCATCTCATAAACCATTGTCGCCGGCATCTCTTTCTGCTCAATGCACCATTGCCATAGGGGCTCATGACATTATACTTTCAACTCCCACCTTGCACAAAAGGTCGTTCCCCGGAGGTTATAGCGAACTTCCCCTTTCAGTTGTGCCGCCTATCTCACTCCACCCGGAATTTGACAGAAAGATATTCCTGTTTTCAGGGGCGACACAGAAATTTTCATTACAGGTAACAGCTCGCTGTAATGATGAGGAACGGCCTGCCGACGGCCATCTCGAATTGATTGGGCCTGAAGGCTGGCAGATTTACCCGCCTGCAGTGGATATTACCCTTTCACAGGCTAATGGGGCGATAACACTTGCCTTCGATGTGGTAGTTCCGCCGGATACACCTGAAGGGCGCTATCTTTTTCGATACAATATATTTTGCCGCAACAGGAACTACGGGGTTATTTTAACATCAGTCAGGATGGGTGCCCCAGGACTTCCGCATCCGGATAATCCGGCAACCTGCACAAAAGAGGAGTTGCTCCTTGCACCAGCGCAGGTTGAGATATTTATTGTTAACGCCCGTTTGAGAGAGAAACAAAGGTATGGATACATCGAAGGCGCGAAAAATGAGACCTTTCCGGTTCTACAGTCTCTCGGAGTAAATATCCGTCTCATTGAAGACCCTGATATAGCTTATGGAAATTTATATGAGTATGACACAATTGTTGTTGGACCCAATGCCTATCTGCTCAGGGCCCAACTTGCCGATAATGCCCATCGACTTTTAGAATATGTTGAGCATGGCGGCACGCTTATTGTGCAGTATCATACCTATGATTACCAGGGACACAATTTTGCCCCTTATCCCTTTATATACAACAGGCCTCACGACAGGATAACCGATGAGAATGCCCCTGTATCGATACTTGTCCCTGATAGTCCGCTCTTTAATTTCCCAAATATAATAAAGCAATCTGATTTTGAGGGCTGGACTCACGATCGTGGACTCTACTTTTTTGGTCAGTGGGATGGGCGTTACACTTCCCTGCTTTCCTGTGCTGATGCCGGAGAGCCTCAGAAACAGGGCGGTCTTATAACATGTAAATACGGAAGGGGCATATACCTTTATGCCGGCTATTCGCTCTTCCGTCAGCTGCCTGCAGGAGTAGCGGGTACATATCGGTTGTTTTTTAATATGCTTTCTCTGAAATCTTAAACTCCGGGTGTTTAATGAAAATCGGCATCATGTGTCACAGCAGTTATGGTGGAAGTACTCGTATAGCCATAGACAAAGCCCTCGAACTATCCAGGCGCAAACATATTGTACATCTTTTCACCAGAACCCCTCCATGGCTTTTACCAATAACCGGACACGAAATATTCTGCCATACCCTCTATAGCAGGATGGACAATGCAGAACATCCTGCCTGCCTTAAAACAGACTGGCCAGAAGACGAACTTTACAGGATGGCAAGACTTATCATCGCTATTACCAAAGAACAGGGACTTGATATTCTTCATATCCATTATGCCTTGCCTTTTATCTTTATTGCCCAATCAGTGAAGCAGGAATTAGGAGAGAAGGCACCCTCAATAATCCTTACCCTTCATGGGACAGATGTAATGAGATTATCACAAAAAACCATCGAAACACATATGTCTGACCGGATTTCTGGATGCTGTGATGCCCTGACAACAGTATCTACAAATCATGCACAATTGTTCGCCCGATTATTTCCCCGGGAAATCCAACCTGAAATCATAAGAAATTTTACGGATCTCTCCCGTTTTTCCCAGAAGGCACCCTTTATTACAAATATAAAACCTGTTATGCTTCACATGTCAAATTTCAGGAAAGCAAAAAACCCCTGTGGTGTAGTAAGTATTTTCAGCAGGCTCAGGAAAAGATTTAAAGCACAACTATGGTTTATAGGTGCTGGAGAAGAGATGGAAAATGTAAGGGAGCTTGTGGTCAAAAAGGGATTAATAGAGCATGTAAGGTTTTTCGGTTTGATTCCAAATATTTCAAAGATGGTCAACAGGTCCGATCTTCTCGTCATGTCCAGCGTATACGAGAGCTTTTGCCTTGCTGCACTGGAAGCCATGGCATGTGGTGTCCCTGTCCTTGCACCACAGGTAGGCGGCATTCCCGAGGTTGTAACACACGGCAAAACAGGGTTCCTATATCCTTCCAACGATTATGAGGGTGCAGCAGGATTTGCTGCCCGGCTTTTATCCGAACCGGATCTCTATGCCCGAATTAGTACGGATGCTGTATGCCGGGCTCGGGTTTTTGACCAAAAACAGGTTGTAACCCTCTATGAAAGGCTTTATACTCGTATTAAATCGAAAACACTTCATGTCGGCAATAAAGTAATATCTAAAAAACAAACAGCAATAAACGAGGCCGGTCTTTAAAATGAGCGAATTGATGGATATCCTGGCGTTTTCACCACATCCTGACGATGCAGAGCTCGGTTGTGGCGGCAGTCTTTTCCTCTCAATAAAAGAAGGGGTTAGAGTAGCCATAGCAGATCTGAGCGAAGGCGAATGTTCAAGCCGAGGCACAGCGGAACAGAGGGAAAAGGAGAAATTAAGCGCCTCAGGCATCCTGGGGCTCAGCGATAGATTTTCCTTGAGACTGCCGGATACAAAAATAGGCCTTGAACCGTCGCATCAGAATATTGTAATTAAGTTTATCCGTGATATAAGGCCGCGTATAGTTCTGGCTCCCTATGGGAAAGACCGTCATCCTGACCACGAAAGGGCAGGGCAATTGATTCGCGCAGCCTGTTTCTATGCCGGTATTGCATCCGTAGGAAGAGGGCGTCCATGGAGGCCTGAATCAATATTTTACTACATGATTCACAGCCCCATTGAACCGTCTTTTGTTGTTGATGTCACTTCTGTATGGGAGCGAAAGCTTGCCGTGATCAATGCATACAGGACGCAGTTCTTTAATGAATGCCCTGAGATGAAACCCACAGCCATTTCAAACCCTGATTTTCTCCGCTATCATGAGGTAAGGGGCATATACTTTGGCGCAATGATCGGGGTAACATACGGAGAACCTTTTTTCTGCGCTGGCCCTCTGGCAGAAAAAAGGTTGCCCGGAGCTGGAAATATTTGTCCGGACAAGGGCGGGTTGCCTGTTTATAAGAGCATTTAATCTTATGAAAATACTTCTTCTTCAATCACCCCTTGGTCTTCCATACCGGCATGTTTATCCTCATGGCATCTGTTGTCTTGCTACTTCATTGAAAGAAAAACACGAGGTTAAGGTTATAGACCCTAATGTTGTGCCTGACCGTAAGTTATTTATAAAAAACCTGGTTGAAGTATTCAAACCTGATGTTATTGGCATCTCCCTCCGAAATATCGATACCGTGAGAGAAAATGTACCCTGGCTTTTTCATATCCCCTTTAAAGAGTTTGTGCATGAATTGAGAAATATCTTGCCTGAAACACCGCTTATCGTTGGCGGCCCGGGCTTTTCTATTTTTCCAGAGGAGTTGATGGAGTTTTGTCCTGAAATAGACCTTGGCGTCTATCTGGAGGGAGAAGAAAGTTTTCCCGAACTTCTGGAAAGCCTTAACCAACCGGAAAATATCAAAGGCATATTCTATCGAAAAAACAACAATGTTTTGTTTTCCGGAGACCGGCTGATGCCGAATATGGCAAATCTTCCTGCTGTTGACAGGTCTTTTGTAGATATCGGACATTATACGAAACTTCCCTATAATATAGGCGTTGAAACAAAGAGGGGGTGTGCCCTTGATTGTGCTTACTGCTCCTATCCCCATTTGAACGGCCGGAAATTGAGATTGAGAGCTCCCGGGCGGATAGTTGATGAAATAGAAGGCCTTGCATATAGGTACAAATTGAAAACCTTTAGCTTTATCGATTCGGTTTTTGATGTTCCCAGAAGTCATTGTGTTGCAATCTGCGAAGAGATAATAAAGAGAAAAGTAAAGATTAAGTGGTTGGGCTGGTTTAATGGGAAAGATTTTGATGAGGAGCTCTTCTCTCTTGCCTTGCATGCAGGATGTGATTTTTTTTCATTCTCTCCGGACGCATATACACCCCGCACCCTTAAGGGTCTAAAAAAACATCTGAAGCATGAGGATATAAGAAGAATCTACAATATCTTTAAACGAAGTAAGGAACCTGTAAAGGTCACTTTCAATTTTTTCGGGAATTCACCTGATATCCGTTTAATGGATTTCCTGAGAACCCTTGTTTTTTGTTTAAAGGCAAGAGTTGGTCTGCATCATTGTCTTCACAGAGCAGGCATGGATTATATTCGCATATTCCCCGGGACGGCGCTTCACAGGATTGCTATTGAGAAGAAAGCACTTGCCCCGGATGCCAACCTCCTGCCTGACAGCCTGGAACATTTTAAAGATCTCTTCTACCATGAACCAAACACTAAAACGATAGATTTCCTGTTCAGATTGTTCAGCGCCTTGAAGGGTAAGGGCTATTCTGTTCACGGAGATTAGAGGAAATTATTTATTCGGTACTATTTCAAAGGGTCTTTCTTCACGTTTTACAATTGAATCATGAGGGATATAACCTGATACATCAATATGCGGACGAACTATACATCTTCTGCCGATTATTGTTCCCGGTTGAATAAGGGCGTTGCCTGCTATTTGCGTATCATCGCCAATAACAGCGCCGAAAAGGGTTTGACCTGTTGGAAATGACTTTATTTCATTACCTATGGGCACACGAATTATAATTTTCTTGCCATCGAGACGGTAATTAGCAGTGCTTACTCTTCCTGCAAGATTAATTCTGTTGCCCACGAGTGAAGTAAATACGGCATTACTGTGAGGTATATGGGTTTTGTTTAATATTAGGCTCTGACGCATTTCTACAGCCCAGCCGATCAGGCATTCATCGCAAATCATTACATGTCCCCTTATATACACGCCGCTGCGGATAATCGTGTTTTTTCCGATAATAGTTGGTCCCCTGATAATAGATCCCCGTTCCACCCTGCTTCCTTTTCCTAAACTGACCAGGCCAGGTTCCAGCCAGGCGCCCTCTTCAACCTCCCCTTTAATCTCCGGGTTAAGGGTTTTCTCTATAAATGCAGGCAATGCAGCAACAGCATCCCATACATATTCAAAATCTTTTAAAAAATCTGCTGCCAGGGCATTGTCTGTATCAAAAAAAGCTTGCGGATAGTAAGGATTCGTTTTGCCTGCAGGGTTGATGATTGTTCGGTCTTTGAGCATAATCTCCATATCCTTAAATGCGATAGAAGGCTGATGTTTTTTTAGGCGCTCCGGAATAGAAGAATGGAACACCGCCTAATGCCATACACAACATTTGACAAACTCTATTAAATAGAATTTGTCAAAATATAACAATACATTGTTAGCCTTGTGAAATGATTATCGAGCAGCTGTATAAAAATGATGAGATGGAATTTATGCCCATTAACAACTGTTTATAATCCTATTTTCAACTAAACAACTTTCGTGTAGAACGCACACAGGATTATGAAAAATGTTTTCCCCTGTCCAGGCTCCTGTATTGAATCGCCTCGGCAATATGATCGATCTGTATATCATTATTGCCAGCCAAATCAGCAATAGTTCGGGCAATTTTTAAAATACGGTTGTAGGCACGGGCTGAAAGCCCCAGCTTGTCTATTGCTCTTTCAAGAAGACTGCAGGACGCATCGTCAATATGACAGTATTTTTTTATATGGCGGCTCCCCAAATACCCCTAAATGACCTTGGACTGCCTGCTAAGGATTATTACACAACAGCAGATTTATGTAAAGTTTTGAATATTAAGCCAGATACGTTGAGGCACAGGTTACGGAATGGAAGATACCCGGAAAGCTTGAAGGTCGGCGGCAAGAGACGGTTCACGGAAATAGAAATTCAAGATATTTTAGAAACAACGAAAGTCTTAATTCGTAAAGGAATCTTTGCGAGCAGTAAACACTGAAGAAATTCGGTTTATGGTTACGATATGAATCATGAATTTCTTCAAAATTTCAGTATCATATAAATATCGCAACTATCTGTGAATGAGGCTGAATATTTGATATATAGCAGGTATC
>CAYYMU010000021.1:0-18661 GCA_964472445.1 uncultured Desulfobacteraceae bacterium | reverse complement strand
TATTGCCCACCAGATCCCAGTTGCCCTCCTCGGTGTAGAATTTAAGCGCAAAACCTCGTATGTCGCGTTCTGCATCGGCAGCACCTCGTTCTCCGGCCACAGTGGAAAAACGTGCGAACATCTCGGTTTGTTTACCGATCCTGGAAAAGATCCTGGCGCGGGTGTATTTGGTGATGTCGTGGGTAACGGTGAAGGTGCCGTAGGCCCCGGAGCCCTTGGCGTGCATCCGACGTTCCGGAATAACCTCACGGTCGAAATGGGCCATTTTTTCCAGATACCAGACATCCTGCAGGAGCTGTGGTCCGCGAGGGCCGGCAGTCATGACGTTCTGGTTGTCCGGTACCGGAGTCCCGGCGTTCGTGGTAAGTTTTTTCTTGTCGTCTTTCATGATTATTCTCCTTTCGGGTAGTATCTTCGTTTAGCTGACGTCTTGCATCAGCTGGCGCATGCTCTTCGCGATCCACTTGATGCCAGGGTTATATTGCTTCTGTTTTCCATAACAAACTTTTAGAAGCATCTGAGCATTAACAACAATATTAGGAGAAGATTCTTTAAAAAAATTGATGTCCAATTTTCAGGAGTTTTTTACAGCAGCATCTGCCTAAGGATCAAAAGGGTTTACACGCATTGCTAAGGAGAAGGCTGAATGAAACTCTATACTAAACAGCATAATTATTGTTGTGGTATCGATCTTCATGCAAGGTCAATGTACGTCTGCATTCTGGACTCAGAGGGAGAGGTCGTATTTCACAAGGATATTAAAAGCAGACCGGATGTGCTTATGAATGCAATTACTTCCTTTTTTAATGAGCTTGTAATTGCAGTTGAATGTATGTTTTCATGGTACTGGGTATCAGCTTTCAGTGAAGATAACAATATAATTTTTTTTAGGCCATGCATTGTTTTCTAAGGCAATACATGGCGGCAAAGCAAAAAACGACAGATTGATTCATATAAGATAGCAAGTCTTATTCTAATTCACAATGCAAGGTTTGCCCTCAATTCTTTTTTGTTCTGTCCGCTAATATCTATATCATTCCTTTTGTGTGAAATGCATTATAAACCATAAAAAGAGCTGCAAGCCAGTTTGTGTAAGCGAAGAGAGTCTTAAGATGTTTGGGCCTTGTTTTTAAAGCAAATTTTCCGCCTATTATCCCTCCGATAATTGTTAAAAAAGCTAACGGAATAGCCCATGAAGGATTGAAATCGCCTTGAATAGCATGTCCTGTAAAACCCATAAAAGCAGTTGCTGCTATTAATGTGGAGGCCGTTCCAATTGCTGTAAGCATTGGAATTCCACAGGCCAATACCATTAGCGGAACCAAAAAAGATCCTCCTGATACACCCACCATCCCTGAACCAAAACCTGCCAAAATAGTTACTGGTAATGCAATCCACAAATTTACACTATGTTTTTCACCACCTGATTTAAAATTTATAACTCCAAAATGTTTATTCTTTGCAGCATTTTTATTCTCTGGAACTGGAATGAGCATTACTGCACCTGCTACCAACAGCATAACAGCAAATATCAGTTTTAGTGAAAAACCGCTGAATAAATGAGAAAAATAACCTCCTGCCAGCGCCGGTAAAGCTGTAAAAGTACCAATTAAAATAGCCAATACCCATGATACAGACTTATTCTTTTGAAAAATTATCATCGCCGCAACAGAAGCTGAAAAAAGAATAAACTGTCCAGTTGTCGCTGCCTCGTGCATGGGCAAGTTGGCTATCGCCAAAATTACAACATAGAAATTACCGCCTCCTTTTCCAACCATGGTCATGGCAACAGCCACAATTAAAATAAGAAAGCCTGTTATAATCAAATTTGTCATCTAAGAATTATTCCTCATTTTCATGCTGAATGATTTTAAGGACCTTGCCTGGTTTTAGTGCGTCAGTTAAAGCTGAATATCCACCCTCAAGAATACGAACATCCCTAAAACCTTTTGATAACAGATAGGCATAAACAACAGCTGATCTGGTAATTCCAGAGCAAAATACAGCGATAGATTTATCTTGTGGGATTTCATGGATTCTATCAGGAATTTCGTTGATTGTAATGTTTTTGCATTCCACATTAAAATGATATTCCATTTTGATAGAAATGGAAGCCGCTTCTTCCTTTGATCGGACGTCTAACAAAAAAGCGTTTTTCATCTCAAAAAATTTATCAGGTGAAATTTTGTGTTTCCCTTTACCAAAAAAATTCAATGTGAGACTTCTGAGTACTTGTTCCATTTCAATCTCCTCTTTTGGAAAATCATTTGGGGCTAAACCTTGATGAATTCGTAAAAAGTCATTTGTAAGCGACATTGAGCGGTTTTGGAAAAAGATTCGGATTGAGCCTGGCGTTAAAAATTGCAAGCTGTTTGAGGGCGTTAGCCCGAGTTCTTGCAATTTAGCCGGGATTAATTTGAATCCCAAAAATGCTCATAGAGCGAACAAATTTTACTTTCTACGAATTCATCAACCTTGATTATTTCATTTAATTTTTTATAAATTCTCTTGATCTTACAATCGGCACTTGTTTTTAATTGCGTTTTAACATGTCTGATTCTACGGCTAAACGATGAACAGGTAATATTGCGTAACAGGCATGGGGTCAACCTTATTATAATAATCAAGGTTTGATCCCAAATTTCCACTGAATGCCCTTGTTGGGCTCACACTTAAATCACTTTGGGGTTCTATTCCCCGCCGCTTGAGGCGGGGTAGTTTATTCTATCAAGAGAGATATGCTCAAAAATCTTGTTTAAGGGCCATTATTACGCATCGATTGATTGACAAATTTCATAAAAATAAATAGTTAACACAATGGTGCTGCCAAATTATTTAAACAAAACAGGGAAAAATTCTTATATGATTATACAGGAAGCTATTGATGTTCTTAAAATAGAAGCAGAAGGAATACTTGAATTAACAAAGCGTATTGATGACAATTTTTGCAAAATGGTGGAAGCTATTTGTGATTCCAGCGGACGCCTGGTGGTTGCGGGTATTGGAAAGTCCGGAATTGTAGGCCGAAAAATAGTGGCTACTCTGAACAGTACAGGAACAAGATCTGTGTTTTTGCATCCTGTTGAAGCCATGCATGGGGATCTTGGAATTGTAAGCCGCGAAGATGTATTTCTTGCTCTCTCCAACAGCGGCAAAACAGATGAACTTAATATACTGATACCAAGTATCCGCAAGATAGGATGCACAATCATAGCATTTACCGGAGATAAAAATTCCCCGCTGTCAAAACAAAGCGATATTGTTATCGATGTTGGCGTGGCAAGGGAGGCATGTCCTTTGGGGCTGGCGCCTACTGCCAGCACAACAGCCCTGCTTGCAATGGGTGATGCACTTGCCGTGGTATTGATTAATAAAAAACATTTTAAGTCAAGCGATTTTAAAAAGATTCACCCTGGCGGCGCCCTGGGACATCGCCTTGCAGGGAAGGTTAAAGATATCATGTTGACAGGCGAAGACATCCCTTATGTTTTTACTGAAACATTGATGGAAGAAGCTATTAATAAAACCGGGCGTTTTGAATTAGGAGTTATCCTTGTTTTAATGCCTGACTTTACGCTTGACGGAATAATAACCGATGGCGACATAAGGCGTTGTGTTACCCAGAAAAAACCTATTTATGAGCTGTTTGTCGAAGATGTTATGACAAAAAATCCCCAAGCCATAACCCTGGATTCTCCAGCATATGATGCCTTGAATATTATGGAATTATATCAGATTACCGTACTTCCTGTAATAGATTCTGATGGAAAAGTTAAAGGTATTTTACATCTGCACGATATATTAGGTAAGGGCGAGTTTAAATTTAACGCGAGTTAAAAAAATATGTAGAAGAACCAATAATCTTTTTGTTAAGCAACAAGTATCTATTGAATAAAAAACAATTCAATCTGTGTTTCAGATGTAAACTATTTTAGAGGACATTATGACTTACAGTGATATTGACACAAAAATACCGATTCTAGGAAAACCAAAAATACCCTCTCCGATCCAGCAAACCGACAGGGGTTCATACAGTAAAAATTTTGTTACTGACAATAAACAGGTGCTGATTGATGTAGATTTGTCCAGGGTAACAAAGGCAATTAAAAACGGTGATAAGCTTTCTGCCTTTGAGCTGGCCGGTCCCAGAAAACAAATATATTTTGATCCAAGCAAACTCAGGTGTGCTCTTGTAACCTGCGGGGGACTTTGCCCCGGTGTTAATGGAATAATCAGATCGGTTGTTCTGGAACTTTATTATGGATACGGAGTTCATAAAATTTATGGCATTCAGTATGGGCTGCAGGGTTTTATTCCGGAATATGGCCATGATGTTTTGCCTCTTATGCCTGATACTGTTGAAAAGATTATCAGAAAAGGGGGATCATTTTTAGGATCTTCACGAGGCCCGCAGGATATAAATAAAGTTATTGACTGCCTGGAAAGGATGAATATTGGAATTCTTTTTATGATCGGCGGAGATGGAACGTTGATGGCTGCATCAAAAATAAACGAGGTTTTAAAAAAACGAAAGCTTAAAATAAGCGTAATAGGGATACCCAAGACCATTGATAATGATATTTATATGGTGTCAAAGTCTTTTGGCTTTGACAGCGCAGTTGATGTGGCTACACAGGCTATAAGGGCTGCGCATAATGAAGCAAGGGGATATCCCAATGGAATCGGGCTTATAAAACTAATGGGCAGGCATTCCGGCTTTATAGCTGCCACAGCCGCATTAGCACAGCAGGATGTTAATTTTGTTATTATACCTGAAGTAAATATCGACATTAAAGGCTCTGGTGGTTTTCTGGCGGTTCTGGAAAAACGACTTGAAAACAGAAAACATGCTGTCATAGTTGTTGCAGAAGGTGCGTGTCAGGCTCTTTTTAATACAGATAAAAACAAAAGAAAGATATGTGATGAATCAGGAAACCTGCGGCTGAATGATATAGGACTGTTTTTGAAAGATACAATTATAAACTATTTTAAACAAAAAAATATTCCCATAGCCCTTAAATATATCGACCCCAGTTATATGATAAGGAGTCTGCCTGCTAATTCCAATGATCATGTTTTTTGCAGTTTTTTAGGGCGTGATGCAGTCCATGCAGCAATGACCGGCAGAACAAATATGCTTATTGGACACTGGAACAACCATTTTGTGCATATTCCTATCAGCCTGTCGGCAGGAAAACGAAAACAGATCGACCCTTACGGAAAACTCTGGCTCAGTATTCTTGAGGCAACAGGCCAGGGCGCATTAAAAAATTAGCAGCAGAATTTTTTCAATTAAGCAGCCTGTATATTACATTTGCGTGTTTACCTGCGGCTCCTTTGTGCGAACCCACGGCTTGCAGGGCTGATTTACCTATTGCAGCTGCCTCATCAGGGTTGCCAAGATAATATACTGCTTTTTCAGCCAGTTCATAACCATTTTTTATCTGAATGCCGCCGTTGGTTTTATCAAGAAGCGCTTTAGCATCAAGAAAATCCTCCATTGAAGGGCCATAAAAAACAGGTTTGCCCCATACTGCGGCCTCAAGTATGTTTTGTCCTCCAAGCGGAACCAGGCTGGCCCCGCAAAATACTATTGAGGCAATACTGTATGTGTTTAGAAGCTCTCCAATGGTGTCTACAATAACTATGGGTGCTGTCCTCAAACAGTTTTGTTTATCAAGATCGCTTCTTAACTGGTATGCAAAACCCAGCTTTTTAATAATCTCTTTTATATAATCCACCCTTCCAACATGCCTTGGCGCAAGAATCAAAAGAGTTTCAGGAAAGGATTTAATGATTCTGGCATAAACATCAAGAATAATTTTTTCTTCAGAATTCCTGGTACTTCCAGCCACAAAAACAGGTTTATCCTCGTTAATATTATAGATGCGTTTCATTTTTGTTTTAATTTGCTTATCAGCCTGGTTTAATAAGAGATCATATTTTGCGTTTCCGTTTACTTCTATCCTGTTTTTGGGAGCGCCAATCATCTCTATGCGATGAGCATCATAAGCGTTAATCATGCTGAACGCATCAACAAGGCTTAATACTGTTTTCATTAACGGCCGGATTTTCAAATATTTCTTAATCGTTCTCACTGAGATTCTTCCGTTAATAAGAGCTGTTTTAACACCTGACTTGTGAGCCTCAAACAGCCAGTTTGGCCATATCTCAGTTTCAAGATAAACTAAAATATCTGGTTGCAAGGCAGATAACGCCCTGCGGACAGAGATAATAAAATCTAAGGGTGCATAAATACAGGTAACCGTTTTTCTCAGGTTGCAGGCACTTATTTTTTTTTTGGCAAAAGCCTGGCCCTGTTCCGTTGTTGTTGAAAGTATAACAGCGCAATCAGGCATTAAAGATCTGAGCTCTTCGATAATGGCTATAGCTAAACCAGCCTCTCCCACTGAAACAGCGTGTATCCAGATTTTAGGGGATCCTGAAATATTTTTTACAAGATTTTTTGGATACAGCCCAATACGCTGATTTATGCTTTTGCCGTATCTGCCGGTTATTCGTGAATAGAACCATAAGAAAGGGAAAAAAAATAAAAACAGATATGAACTGAGGTATTTATATGCTGTATATGCGAAATTCATTTTTGAAATGTGTCAGGTGGTTGGTTTAATTCTATAAATTTCTTACCCTTTATACGGAGAATATGCAGCCTTTTTTTGACCTCTCCATTATTATCAAATGACGTAAGACCTGTTACACCTTGAAAATTATTAAGATTCATCAGCGCTCTTTTAATAGAACTTTTATATCGGACATCAGGCCTGCTTACGATTTCAAACAGCATAATTGCAGTATCATAAGATATTGCCTCTATAAATCCCGGCTTTTCTCCAAAAGTTTTTTCAAAAATATCTACAAAATCAACAACCTGTTTTAAAGAGCTTTCAGCAAAAAAAATATCCGGCATGATTGCCTTTTGAACATAGTTTTTTGCCATTTTTATCAAACTGTCAGAATGCCACAGATTTGTGCCCAGGAGATATACATCATTAACATCATAAAATTTCAGCTGTGGTATAATAAGTCCTGCCCGCTCCGGTGCATCAGGAATAAAAACAGCATCAAAATCAACAATGGCTTCGGGCTCCTGTTCTTTTTCACTGTCTTTCTTTTCTGCGTTGATATTCTCATCTTTAATCTCTTCTTCCTCTTTTTTAATATTTTCCTCATAATCTGTAGTTAATGTGTCAGCGGCTTTTAAATCTTCAGGAACTTCATAATAAAGGCCAACAAGCTTTTTGATGGGATCAGCAAAATCTGTATGATCAACATTATATGACTCAAGCCCGACAACTCTTCCATTATAAGCCATAAGCTCATCCCAGAATAGATTCATAAATGTTTTACCATAATTATCATCAGGATAAAGAATCGCGAAATCAGCAAGCCCCAGCTCATTGATTGCATAAGACACAAGAGCATGAACCTGCATTTCAGGAGTAAAGAAATTTCTAAAAACGTAGTCTCCTGTATCGCTGATATTGTTTTTTTGAGTTATGGTAATAATTGGAATACCTTTTTCCTGAGCCACAAGAGCGGCAGCTTCAGCCGTAAAAATTGGACCTATAATTGCGGCTACATGTTCATCAAACAATTCATTAACAGCCTTTGCCGCCTTATCAGGATTAGCTTCCGTGTCTTTTATAATTATTTTTACCGCAGGCTGAAGACTACGGTAAAAAAATTGATTCAGAGCAAGTTCAATGCCTTTTAAAGCCCTTTGGCCAAAATTTTTGTAAGGCCCGGTCAGCGGGAGCAGACAGCCTATTGTATATCTGCTGTACACTGTTTTTTTTCTAATTTCGCCTATGAGTTTTTGAGCATTCAGTACATTCTTATGTGATGGGAACTTTTTGATGAATTCTGACAATATACTTTCAGCATCTTCATAATGATTTTGTTCAGCTCTGTTTTGTCCGAGCCAGAACATAAAATACCCGGCCGGCGGCCTGTTTTCCAGGTTTTGCAAAAAAGACATGATATCTTTTGTCTCAAGAGCTTTAAAAGCTTGTTTTATTTTTACGATTAATATCTCTCTTGTGGGATCCTTTGCTTTGTCAAAGGCCAGAATATAAAAATTCACAGCATCCTTTGGTGATTCTGTTGCAAGATAAGAATCACCAAGAAGAATATATATTCTAATAATGTCAATTCCTTTAATATTGCTTTTTATTAAATCATCCGACTGTCTTATAGTTTCTTTGTATTTGCCTTCGTTGTATAATATTACAATAGTTTCAACCATTGCATCCTGGATAAAAGGACTTTTCGGATAATCGGAGATTAAACGCTTATAAAAACTTCGCGCCTTAGCGTTGTTGCCAAGGGCCGACCAGATTGTTCCTGTCTTCATTAGAGCCGCATCAACCTTTTTTCCTTTTGGGAATAAAGAAAGATATTCCGTGTATCTGGTCAGTGCTTTTTTATAAGATTTTGCCTGGAAAAGTTCTTCAGCCTTTGCAAACAGTTTATTTCCTGGATCAGTAACTGCATGTCCTGAAGGAGGGATATGTTTTGGCGCACATGCAGCAAAGAAAAAGACTATGATGAGAATTGCAATCGCAGGAGCATTGCAAAACGCTTTTTTGTCTTTGCATGATGATTGAAACCCGCTGCAAGCAAAGAATTTTTCCAGATACATTATTGTGTTTTTTAGTTTCATATCAGAAATATATAGAAAATTATTTCTGTAAAATCAAGATGAAAGCTAATTTAGATGTTGCAGAAATATTTCAGTTTGATATTTTATAGAAATAATAAAAATACGGGCATGTTAATGATTGGTGGCGTCGTAAAAAGTCGGATTCATCGAATGTGTCATTTCGTGCCCTGCTTTTGCCGGAATGACGGGAAAAGGCGTAACAGGAGAAAAACCAGATAATGCATTAAAGGAGCAGATTATGACCAAAAAAGTTCTTGTCCCCATAGCGGATGGTATAGAAGAAATTGAGGCTGTATGTATTATTGATGTTTTGAGAAGAGCCGACGCATTTGTCACAGTGGCCTCTGTCAATGGTTTACAGGTAACAGCCTCGCACGGAGTAAAAATTATCGCAGATAAACTTATTTCAGACTGCATTGACAATACTTATGATCTTATTGCCTTGCCTGGCGGCATACCGGGAGCTGAGCATCTGCGAGACTCAAAAGAGTTAAAAATACTGCTTAAAAAACAACAACAGGAAGGCCGTATGTACGCAGCTATATGCGCTTCGCCAGCAGTTGTTTTGCAGCACCATGGTCTGCTGGGCAAACGAAAAGCTACATGTCATCCTTACTGTGCGGATCAAATTGAAAATAAAGCTGCAATTAAAGAAAGAGTGGTAGTGGATGATAATTGTATAACCAGCCGAGGCCCTGGAACTGCTTTGGATTTTGCACTAAAACTGGTGGAGATGCTTTATGATGAGCAAAAAGCTGTAGATATTGCTCAGCCTATGGTGGCTGGATAGCTCGCAAACAAAATTAACGAGGTGAGGTCTATGAAAATTAAATCTTTTTCAAGTCTCTCAAGATTTAAAGCCTGCTTTACCATTGCCCTGTTTTTTAGTTTGATGATTACATGTATTGCCGTGGCAAATGATGATCAGGTCAAGATTGGCGTCCTTGCTATAAGAGGACATGAGCTGTGCATCCAAAAATGGTCGCCCACCGCCGAATATCTCACATCTAAGATCCCGGACAAGACTTTTGTGATTATACTGCTTGATTATGATCAAATTTACTCTTCTGTTGAAAAAGGAGAAGTCGATTTTATTCTGGCTAACTCATCCTTCTATGTGGAGCTTGAACACTGGTATGGGGCAAACCGTATTGCTACATTTAAAAACCGATGTCTCGATAGCTTTTGTACAAAATTTTGTGGGGGGGTTTTCTGTAAGGCAGATCGGAGCGACATGCGGCAGCTCAATGATCTCAAAGGAAAGACCTTCATGGCTACAGCAGAAAGCTCTTTGGGGGGCTGGAGGATGGCATGGCGGGAATTGAAAGAAAATGGCATCGATCCATACAAAGATTTCAAAGATCTTAAATTTGGCGGCACACAGGATGCTGTCGTTTATGCGGTCAGAGACGGCAAGGTAGATGCAGGAACAGTAAGAGCCGATACATTCATGAAAATGCATACCGAAGGAAAGATCGATATTACAAACTTTTATGTGCTGCCTCCTGAACCCGTTCGAGAAGAGGGTGTCTGCCCGGATTGCGCGCCATTTCCTCACTCAACCCGATCATATCCGGAATGGCCGATGGCAAAACTCAAACACACGCCGGATGAACTGGCGGAAAAAGTTGCAATAGCCCTGATCGAAATGCCCTCAGACTCTCCTGCGGCCATAGCAGCAGAATGCGGCGGATGGACCATACCACTGAACTACCAGCCGGTGCATGAGTGTTTAAGGTATCTAAAGGTCGGCCCTTACGAGTATCTCGGTAAGATAACCCTCTCCGATCTTGTTAGACAGTACTGGCATCTGATTTTACTTATCATATTATCGTTTCTAATAATGTCTGTTTTTACCTTTGTGATCCAAAAGCTAAACAAAAAACTTAAAGCATCTCATGTCAGATTGCAAGAAGAGGTCGACGTTACAAACCTGACGGCCGCAGAGTTGGAGGATGCAAGGGCCTACACCCGTGGACTTATCGAGAGCAGCCTCGATGCGCTTGTCACCTTTGACGAAAGCAGCATTATTACCGATGTGAATGAACAGACGGTCAAACTTACCGGATGCACCCGTGAAGAATTGATCGGCAGTCGATTTTGTGAATACTTTACGGATCAGGAAAAAGCTTGCCTGGGGGTAAAAAAGGCTTTTGAGGAAGGGAAAATAACAGACTTTGAGCTTGTGATGAAATCAAAGACAGGCGATAAGACAGAGGTTTCTTATAATGCCATAGTATATAGGTATGAGAAAGGACAGGTCAGAGGGGTCTTCGCAGCGGCCAGAGATATAAGTGAAAGTAAGCGGATTGAAAAAGAGTTAAAAAAGGCCAAGGAGGCTGCCGAGACCGCGACCCAGACCAAGAGCGAGTTTTTGGCTAACATGAGCCACGAAATCCGGACCCCCATGAATGGTATCATCGCCGCGACAGACCTTGTGTTCTCCGAGGAACTCTCTCCTAAAGTGAAAAACTATATGAAAATAATTCATTCCTCGGCCTATTCACTCCTCGGAATAATTAACGATATCCTCGACTTCTCAAAGATCGAGGCCGACAAACTCAAGCTGGAAAAACGCCCCTTCTGGTTGGACGATGTGCTGTATGGTGTAATGGACATCTTCCTTCACAATGTCGTGGAAAAGAGGATCGAAATCGTTGTGGATATCGACACTGAAACGCCAAAGGCCCTGATCGGCGATTCCCTCCGCCTTCAGCAAATTCTTAAAAATCTGGTAGACAACGCGATTAAATTCACGGACAGGGGAGGAGTAATCCTTGTGGGGGTGAAAATTTTCAAAGAATCGTTAGACCAGATAATGCTGAAATTTTTCGTGAAAGATACAGGCGTGGGAATAGCTCCTGAAGACCTCCCCAAACTCTTTAAAACTTTCAGCCAGGCTGATGCCTCCACCACACGAAAATACAAGGGCACCGGACTTGGATTATGTATTTGTAAACAACTGGTCAATATGCTGGGCGGCAACATCTGGGTCGAAAGTGAAGTGGGAAAAGGGAGTGTTTTCACCTTCACGGCGAGTTTCGGCAGGCAGATCGCTGAACGGAAAAGAAAACTAATCGTTCCTCCTGATATTCAAGGTTTAAATGTGCTGGTCGTAGACGATTGCGCGGTCAGCAGAGAGCTCATGCAAAAAATGCTCGAATCTTTCGATTTTAGGGTGGAATCGGTCTCCTCAGGGGAGGAATCGCTGAATATACTTAAAGAGAATCAGACTCGTAAGGAACCGTTTGAACTGGTCATGATCGATTGGTTAATGATAGGGCTGGATGGAATTGAGACTTCAAGAAGAATCAGAATGGAATTGAAGCTAACCATCCCGATAATACTGATGACCGCTTTTGGAAAAGAGAATGAAAGGCTGGATGCCGAAAGGGTCGGAATCAACTATTTTCTCACAAAACCGATATACCAGTCAGAGCTTTTTAACGCCATTATGGATGCCTTTGGAAAAGAGGCGCGGATAACCACAAGACCGGAAATACCTATCATTACCAAGACATCTATTTACAAAAAGCGTCTGAAGGGAATCCGGATTCTTGTGGCTGAAGACAATATCACAAACCAGGAAATAGCATTGGCGATACTTGAAAGAGCAGGGATTGTCGCCCAAATTGCAGATAATGGAAAAAAGGCGATCGAGGCTGTACGAAAGGGTCGTTTTGATGCCGTGCTAATGGACATCCAGATGCCGGAAATGGACGGATATGAGGCAACCAGAGCGATTCGGGAAGACCCGAAATTTAAATCCTTTCCGATCATCGCCATGACCGCACATGCCATGGAAGGTGATGAGGAGAAATGCCTGGAAGCCGGAATGGACGGATATATCTCCAAACCGATCAATCAGGACAGATTGTTCCACACTATATGGAAAGCTTTAAAACGCACAGAAAGACTGCCACATACTGAAGAACCGGAAGATATCCCTGAAAAACCGGCAATAGAGACCGGAGAACTTCCGGCAACACTACCGGGAATCAACATTCAAGATACCTTAAAGAGGTTGAATATAGGGGCCGATATTTTTAAGCGGATACTGATAGGATTTCTCAATAACAATAAGGATACCGCAAACAATATAAAGGATATATTTGAAAAAAAAAGTTGGGAGTCACTTATGCATTTAGCTCACAGCCTCAAAGGGAGCGCTGGCAATATCGGAGCCAATGATTTGCAAGACGCGGCCTTTCAGCTTGAAAAAGCAAGCAGGGAAGGCGCTGCAAATCCACCAGAAAAAAATCTGGTCGACAATGTGGTGACCGCGCTGAGCCAGGTGCTGGAATCTTTACATGCTCTTGCTGATACTGAAAAAGGGGAGCCGTTAGATGTTAAAGTGGGCGCTGTTGATCCGGCAAAGGTCATACCCTTGTTGAAACAACTTGCCAATGCCCTCGATCTTGCCGATCCGATGGAGATTACAAAGCATATGGATGCGGTCAGGGAACATCTTAACAGATCGATCCTGCCGAATCTTGAAAAACAGATAAATGACTATAACTACGACGGGGCGCTGAAAACTATTAAAGAGATTAGGAAAAATATAGAAATTCAGTGATGAGTTGTGAGTTGTGAAATGAATGAAGAGCATGGGGATAAAATAATGATTAGAAAAATTTGTATGGCCAGTTTAATTGCCATATTGTTTTTATTACTTGCTGCCGGCATCTCTTTTGCTAACAGCGCTAATAGTGCTGATGGTGATGATCAGGTTAAGATCGGAGTTCTTTGTAAAAGAGGAGCTGAACTCTGCCTGAAAGAATGGTCTCCTACTGCCGAATATCTTACGACAAAAATCCCGGGTAAAACCTTTGTTATTATACCTCTTGATCATGAACATATTTATTCTTCTGTTGAAAAGGGGGAAGTTGATTTTATTCTGCCCAACTCATCCTTTTATGTAGAACTGGAACACCGGTATGGAGTAAACCGCATTGCCACGCTAAAAAACAAATGTCTCGATAGTTTTTATACCAAATACTGCGGAGTAATTTTCTGGAAAGCTGGTCGAAAAGACATGCGCAATCTTAACGATCTTAAAGGCAAAACCTTCATGGCCATATCGGAAGAATCTTTTGGGGGCTGGAGGATGGCGTGGCGGGAATTAAAAGAAAATGGCATCGATCCATACAAGGATTTCAAAGCCCTTAAATTTACCAATACCATACAAGACGATGTTGTTTATGCTGTTAGAGATGGCAAGGCAGAGGCTGGAACCGTAAGGACTGATACATTAATAAAAATGCATGCCGAAGGAAAGATCAATATTCAAAACTTTTACATCGTTGAGAACCCCGCCGCGTGCATTCTGCCTGGTCCTCACTCAACCCGGGCATATCCCGAGTGGCCCATGGCAGAGCTAAAACACACTTCAGATATATTGGCAGAAAAGGTGGCAATAGCTCTGCTTGAAATGCCTGCGGACTCACCCGAGGCCATCGCAGCAAAATGCGGGGGCTGGACAATACCACTAAACTATCAATCAGTACATGACTGCTTAAAATACTTAAAGGTAGGTCCTTACAAGGATTTCGGCAAAATAACAATCACCGAAGTTATTAAAAAATACTGGTACATTATTATAATAACTTTTTTTGGTTTTTTTATAATGACAGGCTTTACCATCAGAATTTTACGCCTCAATAAAGCCATTAAGACATCCCATGTTAAATTAGAGGAGGAAATAGGTGAAAGATATCAAGTAGAAAAGGAATTAGTAGAAGCAAAAAAAACTGCTGAATCGTGCACCAGAATAAAGAGCTCATTTCTCGCCAACATGAGTCACGAGATACGGACTCCTATGAATGGCGTTATTGCAGCCACAGATCTGGCGCTAAACGAAGATCTGCCTCCCAAGGCGAAACATTACCTGGAAATAGTTAAATCATCAGCCTATTCTCTGCTTGAACTCATAAATGATATTCTTGATTTTTCCAAAATAGAGGCGGCCAGGCTTGATTTGAAAACAGAGCCTTTTGTATTAGATTCTGTACTTGAGAGAATATCTGATATGTTTCTAAGCAGAGTTGCTGAAAAATCTATTGAGCTTCTTGTAGATATTGATCCTGAAACTCCCAAAAACCTTATTGGCGATTGCCTGCGCCTGCAGCAAATTATCAAAAATCTTGTAGATAACGCTATTAAGTTTTCCAATAAAAGTGGAATTATACTTATCGGCATAAAACCCACTGAAAAAACTCATGATTATGTAGAGCTGTCATTTTTTGTAAAAGACACCGGTATAGGGATAGACCCGGAATATATTCCTGATCTTTTCAGGCGATTCACTCAGGCTGACATGTCTACAAAGCGCCAGTATGCTGGAACAGGATTAGGGCTCAGTATTTGCAAACAGCTTGTGGAAATGATGGAGGGCAAAATCGGGGTAAAAAGCGAAAAAGGAAAAGGAAGCACTTTTTTCTTTACTGCGCGTTTTAAAATGCAGGCCAAAGAACAGTCAAGAAAACTTGCGCCTCCTCCCGACCTGCAAGGCATAAAGACGCTGGTTGTTGATGACTGTGCTGACAGTATAACCATAATAGAAAAAATGCTGGCATCTTTTGATTTCCAGGCAGAGTCTGTTTCATCGGGCAAAGAAGCATTGCATGCTTTAAAAGATAATCAGA
The DNA here is from genome assembly GCA_964472445.1 of uncultured Desulfobacteraceae bacterium. Lineage (GTDB taxonomy): Bacteria > Desulfobacterota > Desulfobacteria > Desulfobacterales > ETH-SRB1 > CAYYMU01. Next base: position 3,334 of record CAYYMU010000021.1, on the reverse strand, counting down.
CAAAAGAAAAACCTTTTAAACTGGTTATTATAGACTGGTTAATGCCTGAAATGGATGGGCTCGAGGTTTCAAAAAAAATCCGTAAGGATTTAAACCTTGATATCCCAATTATTATGATAACAGCATTTGGACGGGAAACCGAAAAAACTATGGCTATGCAGGAAAAAATTAATGCTTTTCTTAATAAGCCGATATCCCAGTCAATTCTTTTTAACACAATTATGGATGTATTTGGAAAAGAAGTTTATGAAAAAGAAAAAATTCAAAGGTCTATTACTACTAAAGCATCTATTTATAAAAACCGCCTGAAAGGGGCTCGAATACTTGTAGCAGAAGACAATCCTACTAACCAGGAAGTTGCAAAGGCAATACTTGAGGGAGCAGGAATTATAGTGGAAATAGCCGATAACGGAGAAAAAGCAGTACAAGCCGCTAAAGAAGGCAACTTCGATGCAATACTCATGGATATACAAATGCCTGAAATGGATGGCTTCGAGGCAACAATGGCTATCAGGCAGGACTCGAAAATCCATTCAATTCCCATAATTGCCATGACTGCCCATGCAATGAAAGGGGATCAGCAGATGTGTCTTGACACCGGGATGGATGCCTATGTCGCGAAACCTATAAGACAGGACAGATTATTTGAAACTCTGTACAAGGCAATAAAACCAGCATCTTTATTCAGCAATAGAATCATCGACAACAAAACAGTAAAAACAGACTCTCTGCCTCCGGAACTTCCCGGGATAAACATAGAGGGAGCGCTAAATGCATCAAAAATTGACAGTCATGTTTTTAAACAGATACTTACAGGGTTTTTCAAAAACAATAAAGAGACAGCAAAAAATATCCGGGATGCTTTTACAGCCAGTGACTGGTTAACTCTCAGCCACATGTCTCACAGCCTGAAAGGAAGTGCTGGAAATATAGGGGCCGAAGAACTTTATGATGATGCATCAAATCTTGAAATAAAAAGCAGGGAGGGTCAGAAAAATCCTCCTGATTCTAAACTTGTTAACAAGCTTGAATCAACTTTAGATCAGGTTTTAAAATCTTTGGAATCTCTTGTTGAAAAATCCAGGCCCGAACTACCGGAGGTAAAAAAGATCCCTCTTGAACCTGAAAAACTTCTTCCAATGCTGAAACGTATGGCAGATGCACTTGATCTTGCTGATCCAGAAGAAATTAAAAGGCATTTTAACAGTTTAAAACAATATATAGACGACCAAATGATAGAAAAGCTTGAAAGCCAAATAGATAACTACGACTATGACAATGCCCTGAAAATTATTAAACAGCTTCAGGGATAAATTAAACAGCAAGGTGATGGCAGTGCAAACAAATAAGCCTCTTATATTGATTGTAGATGACAACTCAATCAATATCGATCTGCTGGTAAATACATTAAAAAATGATTACCGGCTGGGAATCGCCAAAAACGGGCAGAAAGCTATTGAGTATGTGGAAAAACATATGCCGGATTTGATTCTTCTGGACATTGTTATGCCGGGAATGAATGGGTATGAAGTATGCCGCGAGCTTAAATCCTCTGTAAAAACCAAAAGTATCCCAATAATTTTTATCACTGCAATGACTGAGGAAGGGCATAAAACAAAAGGATTTGAAGTCGGCGCAATAGATTATATAACCAAACCGTTTCATGCAGCAGAAGTACAGGCAAGAGTAAAAACACATCTGTCCCTGAAAAAAGCGCATGATCAGGAAATATTTATAGCCTCCAAGATTCAGAAGACTCTTCTGTTTGGCCAACCGCCTCATGATATAAAGGGAATCCAGATAGCCCATTTAACAGCCGGCTCACAGAAGGTTGATGGCGATTTTTATGATTTCTTTAAGCACAGCAACCTGTGTTTTGACATCGTGGTTGGTGATGTTATGGGCAAAGGAATCTCTGCGGCACTTTTAGGGGCAGCTTTAAAAAGTTATATTTTACGTACTCTGAACGAATTAAACCGTTTAACTAAAGGAGATAAACCCCCTGAACCTGCACAAATTATTTCATCTGTGCAAAAACAAATGATTGACCGGTTAGAGGATCTGGAAACCTTTGCGACACTGTGTTATGCAAGATTTGATATGGCAAAATACCTGTTCAGCTTCGTTGATTGCGGGCACATGCGGACTATTCACTTTCATGATGATACAAACAGCTGCAGTCTGCTTCAGGGCTTTAACATGCCCCTTGGTTTTCCGGAAAAAGAGCCTTTCAGGCAGACCTCTGTTCATTTCAACCCCTGTGATCTTTTTGTTTTTTATTCAGACGGTCTGACAGAATCCAGAAATAAAAACGGCGATTTTTATGGTGAAAAACGTCTTGTAGATTTTGTAAATATAAACGCAAAAACCGACCCTGAAAATCTTATAAATCTTATCTGGGAAGATGTCATTGCTTTTTCAGAATCTAAAATATTTGACGATGACGTAACCTGCGTTATTGTAAAAATAGACAAAGGCTCTTCGAGTATGGTTTTTCCATATACAGCCAGGCTTGAAATAACGAGTGATCTGAAAGAGCTGGGCCGTGTCCGGTCATTTGCCCGTGACTTTTGTTGTAAAATAGATGATCCTGTTCTTAATGACAGCCGGCTGAATTTATTAGAATTGGCAGTCACCGAGGTTGTGGCCAATATAATTAAACACGCATATAAGGGACAAAGCGGTAAACCAATTCAAGTAAATGCTCAAATTATGGGTGATGAAGTTATTTTCGAGTTTTTCAACTGGGGTAAGGGATTTGATCCAGAATCAATCCCAAAGCCGGTCTTTGATGGATCTTGTGACGGAGGATTTGGCCTTCATATTATCCAAAATGCCGTAGATGAGGTAATATATTCACAGGACGATGGGAAAAAAAATCGTGCCTGTTTGAAAATTAAGCTTAGCGGAGGTAGTTGATATGGAATTAAGCACCGAGAAAATTGGTGAAATTACTGTTGTTTCAGTACTGACAGAAGTTCTGGATGCAAGCAATACTGAAGAATTCAAAAAATGTTTTGCCTCCATAGCCGAAAAAAACAAAAACATATTATTAGAATTAAGCAGAGTAAATTTTGTTGACAGTTCAGGATGCGGCAGTCTTTTATCGTGCCTCAGAAAGGTAAAAAGTTCTGGCGGAGAGCTGAAAGTATGTGGAGTGCAGGAGGCAGTCAGGACGCTGTTTGAACTGGTTCGAATGGACAGAATAATTGATATATTTGATTCAAAGCAGGAGGCTGTAAAGGCATTCTAAATGGGGCTCTTCTCCAATTTAGTTGAAGAAAAGGGGTCAAGGATTCAAGGGTTTGTTTTCTAAAAACTTTATCAGCGCTTT
>CAYYMU010000020.1:0-19127 GCA_964472445.1 uncultured Desulfobacteraceae bacterium | reverse complement strand
ATTTGCAGGTCTGGCAAAAATCTTTGCCCCTCTGTGCCTTTGCCCCTCTGTGCCTGAGTGGTTACAAAAAAAAGGAAGGGGCTTACGGCCCCTTCCTTAACTTTAGCTCACTTGTAATTTCAAACTTTACTTTCTTTTAATGTTCAATCACCTCTACGCACCTCTTGGATAACGGATAGATTCAACCATATCCTGAACTTCCCGGGGTGGTTCAGGAGTAAACTTTGAAACAATTATTGTAAGCGCGAAATTTATCAGCATGCCTATTGTTCCGATTCCCTCTGCGCTTATCCCAAGGAACCATGGTTTCACACCAAAGAATTTTATCTGGACAATATAAATCATTGTAAATAGAATTCCACAGACCATTCCGGTAATAGCCCCTTCTTTTGTAGTCTTCTTGTTGAAGATACCCATAATTATAATTGGGAAAAAGCTGGAAGCAGCGAGCCCAAAGGCGAACGCAACAACCTGGGCAACAAATCCAGGGGGATGGATTCCGAAGTATCCTGCAATGCAAACAGCAATGCCTATCATTATACGGCCTAAAAGCAACCGCTGTTTTTCAGTAGCCTGCGGATTTATCATTCTAAAGTACAAATCATGTGAAATAGATGAGGATATTACGAGAAGCAGTCCTGATGCAGTTGACAATGCAGCAGCCAGACCTCCGGCAGCAACCAGGGCAATAACCCATGCAGGAAGATTGGCAATCTCAGGGTTCGCCAGGACAATGATATCCCTGTCAACATAAAGCTCATTAGCGTTTGTTGTCAGCTTATTGGAAACAAGCCTTTCTCCATTAGAGCCAGTGCTTTTTGTAAACATGGGTTTACCGGCAAACGGCTTTCCTGCTGTGTACTGTATAACGCCGTCACTGTTTTTATCCGCCCATGCGACAAGCCCTGTATTTTCCCAGTTTTTCAGCCATGTCGGAGCTGCCTTGTATTCCTTGTTGTTTAAGGTTTCTATCATATTATAGCGTGCAAAACTCGCCACTGATGGAGCGGTTGTATATAATATAGCGATAAACATAAGCGCAAAACCTGCGCTTAACCTTGCGGCCTTGACAGATGGAACTGTATAAAACCGGACAATCACATGTGGAAGACCGGCAGTTCCAACCATAAGGGCAAATGTAATGCAAAAAACGTCGATCATGGACTTATTCCCATGGCCAAAAGCAGACGTAAATGCTGCAAAACCCAGATCTGTATTAAGCTTGTCAAGAACATCGAGAAGATACACACCAGCATTTGTTCCGTGAGCTATAGTGCTGCCAAATCCAAGTTGAGGTATAAACTGACCTGTTATCTTAAAAGAAATCGCAATAGCGGGAATCAAATAGGCAATAATAAGCACGCTGTATTGAGCAACCTGTGTCCAGGTAATGCCTTTCATACCCCCAAGACCGGCATACAGAAATACTATTGTCATACCTATTAAAACCCCTGTGTTCACGTCAACCTCTAAAAAACGGCTGAATACTATTCCCACGCCTCGCATCTGACCTGCGACATATGTAAAAGAAACAAAAATGGCGCAGATAAGGGCAACAGTTCTTGCTGCGTTGGAATAGTAACGATCACCCACAAAGTCAGGAACTGTATATTTCCCAAATTTCCTGAGGTAAGGGGCAAGGAGAAGTGCAAGAAGGACATATCCTCCTGTCCAACCCATGAGATAGATACAGCCAGTATATCCCATAAATGAAATAAGACCCGCCATAGATATAAAGGATGCGGCGCTCATCCAGTCTGCGGCTGTGGCCATGCCATTTGCCAGAGCCGGCACACTCCCTCCGGCAATATAAAAACCCTTGGTATCCTTAACTCTTGATAACCATGCTATGCCTATATAGATACTAAAGGTGATTCCTACCATTATATAAGTCCAAGTAAGTATTGACAATTTTACTGCCCTCCTCTCATATTTTTTTGAAATTTTCTTTATTCATGAACATCAAATTTTTTGTCCAGCTTTGCCATGTAAACGCAGTAAACAAAAATCAACACTACAAAAACGTAAATGGATCCCTGTTGCGCAAACCAGAAACCAAGCGGAAAACCTCCAATTTTTATCTGGTTTAGCTGGTTGACAAGCAAAATCCCGAATACATATGAAACCAGCGCCCAAATGCTAAGCAGAAACACCATAATTGAAAGATTCTTTTTCCAGTACCTTGCCATTTTTTCTTTATCCATGCTTTCTCCTCCTTTAACGAGACCTTTGCAAAACCTCCCCTTTTGCCCAATTACTGCGTCAGGCCCCAGTACCATCTGCCGGAGCTACGGGGTAAACTCAAATTTTAAGCCTCGAAATACTCAATGTATTCCTACGTTTAAACCTGATTTAAAATTTGGTCGCCTTCCTTGAACTTGAACAAAATTGAACATTTTTCAAAGGTCTCTTAACCTGAAACTTTTTTCTGAACCGCAGAAACGAGCCCTAAATCCGATGTCCTAACCCCGAGATCTCGATTTAGCGGGATGTCGAATCCCACCCAAAAGCGGGACCGGGGACTACTGCTTTCACGCCTTTTTTTTATATATCATTATTAATTTAATGAATAAGGTTCATTTAGTAAAAGTACCTTTAATAGATATTTTTTATTTAGTCAAGAAAAAAAATTAATGTATTTATATATAAAGAATCCTGGCTCAGAGGACCAGGCTTTGGCTATCCCCAGAGGGAATTTGCTTTGCATGAAAAAGATGAACCCTGGTCGCCTCTGGCGCCGCCGAAGGCGTACCATAATTCGACGTTGAAAGAAGGCAAAGCCATCTATCTCTGACCTGGCTTGGATTTAAACCAGAAAACGTTTGGGGGTTGGGAACAATCTATTTTAAACAAACAACTTGACGGTTGTGCATGAATGACAGAAACAAAACTTTTTTCAAAGACATAAAAACATTTTCCTTGCAATAGGTAAAACTTGTAATTATCATGCCTGATAAAATAGATAATCATATAAAAAAGGAATTAAACAATGGCTAAATTTTTTCGGCCAAACACCCGTGAATCAAGCATCTTATCCAAGATAGAATCATCAAAGGGATTCGAGCGCAAAAAAGCAATAAACAATATAAAAGACTGTACTGAACTTTTTGCAAACAGTATTGCCACAAAACTGGTTGAAAATGAACTCGTTGAAACAACCAATAAAAATGCCCTCGAAGAACAGATAATAAAATGTCTTGAGAAATTAACCAGAGATGAAGATTTTGATATTGACTTTCAGATTGCACCATTCAGGCATATTGCACGAAACCCTAATGTTGTAGCGCTTTATCTTACGGCATTTGTTATAGAACAGCTCATAAATCACAAAGATGTAGTCGATATTTTTGGTTCTGACGAAGACATATATCTTTGTATAAACCGTCAGGTAGCAAAGTTTCTTTCCTGAAAATGCGCTCTTTATTCCATCCCCGACTAATCAACGGTCCTTTTGAGGATCCTTGCCTTTTCATACCCTTTGTTTTTGAGAAACGCGCGGCAATTTTTGATCTGGGAGATATTTATTCTCTTTCTGCCAAAGACCTTCTCAAAATCAGTCATGTTTTTATATCTCATACCCACATGGATCATTTTGTTGGTTTTGACAGACTTCTTCGCGTATTTCTGGGGCGTGAAAAAAGGCTTTATATGTACGGCCCTGAAGGCTTTTTGAAAAACGTTGAAGGAAAGCTTGCCGGATATTCATGGAACCTTGTAGAAAATTTTGATAATGCATTGTCCGTTTATATTACTGAAGTAAAAAAAGATCAGCTTATAACCAGGCACTATGCTTGCGAAAATAAATTTAAAGCTTCTGGAAAAGATTTAATACAACCATTCAATGGCATACTTTTCAAGGAACCCGCGCTGACTTTTTCTTCAATAATACTTGACCATAAAATTCCATGCCTTGGTTTTACAATTAAAGAAAGATTCCACATAAATATAATAAAAGAAAGGTTAATGGAGGTTGGTCTTGAAATAGGCCCGTGGATTAGAAGCTTTAAAGAAGCCCTGTTTAATAATCAGGATATTAATTCAAAATTTGAGGTTACATTCAAAAGGGAAAACATTAAAAACAAAGAGTTTGCATTAGGAGAGCTTGCCAATCAGATTGCAATAATAACTCCGGGCCACAAGATTACATACATTACAGACATGTTATACTGCGAATCCAACATTAATGAAGCTGTGGCATTTGCAAAGGATGCAGACCACCTTTTTATTGAAGCTGCTTTTCTTGAAAAAGACAGAGATATTGCTGAAAACAAGTTTCATCTGACTGCCTGGCAGGCGGGTACAATAGCAGGCATGGCTATGGCAAAGCAGTTCACGGTTTTTCATTTTTCACCAAGGTATTCAGGGCAGGAAGAACTTTTTCGCAGAGAAGCGCTGGATGCATATAAAAAAAGGCTCTTGAAAAATTAGAACATTTTTCTCAAGAGCCTGTTTATTTTAATATTCTAATTTACTCTTTTTCTACTTTCTCTTCAGGTTTGTCTGATGAATCTTTTTGTTCTACTGCAGAATCATCTTTTACTTTTTTCTCTTTGGCTTTCACTTCTTTTGTATCTACTGTAACTTTTTCCTCAACTGTTTTTTCCTTAACAGCCTTTTCCTTAACAGCCTTAGCATTTTTCTTGCTTTTAATTTTCTTCTTTGAGGTTTTTTCAGCAGATATAAGTTCAATTATCGAAACAGAAGCAGTATCTCCGGGACGTATTCCAACCTTAATAATTCTGGTATATCCACCCGATACAGCACCAAATTTGTCTGCCGCTTCATCAAAAAGTTTGTAAACGACTTCTTTTTCTCTTATAATTGAAAGAGCTTGACGTCTGGCATGCAAATCTCCTCTTTTGGCAAGAGTAATTAAATGATCTGCCCAGGGTCTCAAGCCCTTGGCTTTAGTGTCTGTAGTACGAATTCGCTCATGCTTAAAAAGCGAGGTGACCATGTTTCTAAACATGGCATTCCTGTGACTGCTTGTTTTGTTTAATTTTAAACCAGACTTACGATGTCTCATAGAATCCCCTTATTCTTCTTCTTCCTCTGTCTCTTCCTCAGGAGGCACAAATCCTTCAATCTTCATCCCAAGAGAAAGGCCCATTTCACTTAACACTTCCTTGATTTCGTTTAATGACTTTCTGCCAAAATTCTTGGTTTTAAGCATCTCCGATTCTGTCTTGATAACCAGCTGATATATCTTGTCTATACCGGCATTTTTAAGGCAATTGGCGCTTCTAACGGAAAGCTCAAGCTCTTCAACAATTCTGTAAAGATTTTCATTAAACTTCTGCTTCTGCGGATGTTCCGTTTTTGTTCCGGGCTCAGGCTCAAGCTCTTCGTCAAAATTTATAAAAGCTTCCATTTGCTCTTTTAATATTTTGGCAGCATAAGCAACCGCATCCTCAGGAGAAACTCCCCCATCTGTCCATACCTCTAAAGTAAGCTTGTCATAGTCAGTTCGCTGACCGACACGGGCATTACTCACAACATAGTTTACTCGTTTAACAGGCGAAAATATAGCATCTATCGGTATTGTACCTACCGGCGCATCTTCGTCCTTATTTGCTTCAGAAAGGCTGTAACTTTTCCCTATTTTGACGGTCATAGTCATTTTCAGTTCTGCATCATCAGAAAGCGTTGCGATATGCAGGTCAGGATTAAGGACCTCACATCTTCCGTCATCACTGATAATACTGCCCGCAGTAACTTCTCCTCCGACCTTGGCATCAATTTGTATTGTTTTTGGTTCAGGATCATCAAGTTTGAAGCGTACGCCCTTTAAATTAAGTATGATTTCGGATACGTCTTCCAAAACACCTGGAATAACAGTGAACTCGTGCATAACTTTATCAAATTTGACAGATACTATGGCAGCGCCATATAAAGAAGAAAGGATTATGCGTCTCAGTGAATTCCCGATCGTTATACCATAACCTCTTTCCAAGGGCTCACAAACGAACTTGCCATATGAAGGCGTACTGGTTACCTGCACCTTCTCGGGCTTTATCATTTCTCGCCAGTTCATATAAATCAGTTCATTTAATGACATTATTATAACTCCCGTTCTTAAAAGCCATGAATTCCAACAGCTTTACCTTTTATTTGGAATAGAGCTCAACTACAAGTTGTTCCTGCATAGGCATTGTAAGATCTTCGCGCACAGGAAATGCTTTTACTGTTCCTTTTAGATTATCTTTTTCCAAATCAAGCCATTGAGGAATACCTCTGCGAACCACAGCATCTACTGATTCAACTATGGCCTGTATTTTACGGCTCTTTTCCCTGGTCTCAATCACATCACCGAGTTTTAATGAGTATGACGGGATATTGACTTTTTTGCCGTTAACTAAAAAATGATTATGCCTTACAAACTGACGTCCCTGGGCACGAGAATTTACAAAACCAAGACGATAAACAACATTATCAAACCGGCGTTCCAGTAATATAAGAAGATTCGCACCAGTAATACCCTTTTGGCTGTCAGCTCTAACAAAAAACAAATGAAACTGTTTTTCAGAAAGACCGTACATGCGTTTTATTTTCTGCTTTTCACGAAGCTGTATTCCATAATCCGAATCCTTTCTTCCACGACGCTGGCCATGCTGACCAGGTGGATAGCTGCGCCGATCAAAAGCACATTTGTCAGAATAGCATCTATCTCCCTTAAGAAACAGCTTCATGTTTTCGCGCCGGCACATCCGGCAAACCGAACCTGTGAATCGTGCCAAATTCCCCTCCTTTTATAACCTTTATCCTTTTATATCCTTCGTCTCTTCGGCGGTCTGCAACCATTATGTGGTATTGGAGTAACGTCTTTTATAATAAGAACATTAAATCCAGCAGTCTGCAACGACCTGAGAGCCGATTCACGGCCTGCTCCAGGGCCTTTTACATATACCTCTACGCTTCTCATACCCTGTTCCACAGCCTTTTTAGCAGCATCCTCGGCTGCCAGTTGTGCGGCAAACGGAGTACTTTTTCGTGAGCCTTTAAACCCCTGAACACCGGAACTTGACCAAGATACAACATTACCGACAGGATCTGTTATGGTAACAATTGTATTATTAAAAGTAGATTGAATATGTACTACTCCATTTGGAACATTTTTCTTTTCTTTTCTTTTTGTACGAGTTCTTTTTGCCATTTATAAAATTCCTGTATTTATGAGTTATTAATATGCAATAAATCATATTTTAGTATTACTTTGTTTTAACTCCACCTCTTTTCTTCACAGCGGATCTTTTCGGACCCTTGCGTGTACGCGCATTTGTGCTTGTTCTCTGCCCGTGCACTGGAAGCGATTTACGATGGCGAAGGCCGCGATATGCTCCAAGATCCATCAGTCGTTTGATATTCATCGAAACCTCGGCACGAAGATCACCTTCTACCTTGAATTCACCGTCAATAACTTTACGGATATCATTGATTTCCGAGTCTGACAGTGTGTCCGTCTTCATATTATAATCAATGCCAAGTTTATCCAGTATCTGCCTTGATCTGGTTCTGCCAATACCAAAAATATATGTCAAACCAATTTCAATACGCTTATTTTTAGGTAGGTCTACGCCCGCAATTCTCGCCAAACTAACTCCTCCTCTATCCTTGCCTCTGTTTGTGCCGTTTGTTTTCGCAGATTACTCTTACAACCCCTTTTCGACGAATTATTTTACACTTGCTGCATATCTTTTTCACAGATGCTCTGACTTTCATATTATACCCCTTGTTATCTTAAAGCAGAATACCTGCCGCTCTGAAATGCTGCATTGTGACAAATATTCGTTATTTCGACCTGTAAGTTATCCTCCCGCGAGTAAGGTCATATGGTGAAAGCTCAACCGTAACGGTATCACCAGGTAATATCTTTATAAAATGCATACGCATTTTTCCTGAAATATGCGCAAGCACCTGGTGCTTATTCTCCAATTCGACCTTGAACATTGCATTAGGTAAAGTCTTAAGCACCTTACCTTCAACCTTTATAGCCTCTTCTTTAGGCATATTCCAACCTCTTTTAATTGTTATTGGAAATCTTTGAAATAACAAAACTCAAAGATGTTAATTGAATATTAGAATTTCCAGATTAAAATCGTCCTTTAGTTTTCCCCCCGCTTTTCTTTAAGAAGCCTTCATAATGGCGGGACAACATATGAGATTCAATCTGCGCAATAGTATCAATAGCAACTCCAACAACTATCAGAAGGGCTGTACCTCCAAAATAAAAAGGAACGTTAAATTTAGATATCAGAATTGACGGGAGTACGCATACTGCTGAAACATATATGGCACCTCCCAGGGTAATCCGTGTCAAAACTCTGTCTATATAATCTGCTGTACGTTTGCCTGGCCGTATGCCCGGAATATAACCTCCCTGTTTCTTCATATTATCAGCAACATCAACAGGATTAAATGTAACTGCTGTATAAAAATAACAGAAAAAGAATATGAAGGCTATAAATAACAGTTCATACACAACATTGCCTGGTCTGACAAAGGCAGCAGCATTTTGAATCCAGGGAACTGCTATAAAACTGGCTATAGTTGCCGGAAACATTATGATCGAAGAAGCAAAAATAGGCGGTATTACACCAGAAGTATTAATTTTAAGAGGAAGATGCGTACTCTGCCCACCATACATCTTTCTGCCAACAATCCTTTTGGCATATTGAACTGGTATTCGACGCTGCCCCTGCTCAACAAATATAATAAACGCTACCACAATAATCATAAGTACAAGCAATACTACTATGGCAAATATTCTCATTTCTCCTGTTGAGAGAAGACGAAAAGAATTACCTACTGCACTTGGAATATTGGCTACAATACCCGCAAATATGATAAGAGAAATACCATTGCCAATACCACGCTCCGTAATCTGTTCACCCAGCCACATAATAAAGGCTGTTCCTGCTGTCAGAGTTATAACTGTTACAAGCTTGAATGCCAAACCAGGATGAATGACGACTGCAGCCCCACCCGGTGAACTCATGCTTTCAAGGCCGACACTAATGCCAAACCCCTGTATAATGCTTAATACGACGGTACCGTATCTTGTATATTGCGTAATTTTTTTTCGTCCCTGTTCACCCTCTTTTTTTAACTGTTCAAGATGCGGTATTGCTACTGTCAACAACTGCAGTATAATGGATGCGCTAATATACGGCATTATCCCCAAAGCAAATACCGAAAGCCTCTCCAGGGCTCCACCTGAAAACATATTAAAAATTCCGAAGATAGTTCCTTCCACCTTTGCGAAAAAGGAAGCAAGAGCAATCCCGTCTATACCAGGAGTTGGAACATGCACACCAATCCGGTAGACAACCAAAAGAGCAAGCGTATAGAGAATTCTCTTCTTTAATTCGGGTATTTTGAATACATTTTGGAAACCACTGCCAACCATTATTTTAAGACCTCAACTTTTCCGCCGACAGCTTCGATTTTATCTCTGGCCCCTTTACTTATATAATTAACTTTGATGATCAAAGGATATTTAATATCACCATTACCTAAAAGCTTAATTCCGTCGTTTTTACCCTTAACAAGGCCACAACGAATAAGCATCGCCACATCGATTATACTGCCGGTTTCAAATCTTGACAGATCACGTATGTTAACCGTAGCAATTTGTTTTTTAAAAATATTTGTAAACCCGCTCTTAGGTAAACGTCTGTGAATGGGCATCTGGCCGCCTTCAAAACCAGGCCTTACGCCTCCACCTGAACGGCTGTTGTGGCCCTTTGTTCCTCTTCCGGCTGTTTTACCTGTTCCTGATCCGACACCACGTCCCAAGCGCTTCCTTGGTTTTCGAGAACCCTTTGGAGGTGATAGTTCATTTAACTTCATTGATCTTCTCCTCAGCTTTCACCAGATGTGATACCTGATTGATCATTCCACGAACCAAAGGTATATCTTTAAGTTCAACGGTTCTATTTAGTTTTGTCAGCCCCATTCCACGCAGTACTCTACGCTGCTTTTCCGGCTTTCCAATCATACTTTTAACAAGTGTTACTTTCAATATACCAGCCATTTATTATTTCCCAAGTTTTATAAATCTTCTACAGACAGACCACGCCTTGCAGCCACCTGCTCACGGCTCTCAAGTTGTCGCAGACCGGCTACAGTAGCTTTAACAAGATTATGAGGATTATTTGATCCCAGGCATTTTGTCAAAATATTCTGAACACCTACAGCCTCAAGCACTGCTCTTACAGCACCACCGGCAATGACGCCCGTACCTTTTGAAGCAGGCTTTAATAAAACCCTTCCAGCGCCAAATTTACCTATGGTTTCGTAAGGAATCGTGCTGTCAATCAAAGCCACTTTGACCATGCTCTTTTTTGCCTTTTCTACTCCCTTACGAATCGCTTCAGGAACCTCTCCTGCTTTTCCCAATCCATATCCAACACTTCCAGCGCCGTCACCGACTACGACTATAGCACTGAAACTAAATCTTCTACCACCCTTGACAACTTTTGCCACACGGTTAATATAAACTACTTTGTCAATTAACTGATTATCGCCTGCATCCTTTTTAATCAAGAAACATGCCTCCTCTACTTTTCATAAAATTGGCTAAAAATTTAATCCACCTTCACGCGCGCCTTCAGAAACAGCCTTAATCCGCCCGTGATACAAAAAACCGTTTCTATCAAATACAACTTTTTGTATCCCTTTCTTCGCAGCACGCTCAGATACAAGTTTTCCAATATGCTTTGCCGCTGTGAGTTTTCCTTTGCCTGATTCTGTTGTAATATACTCTCTTACATCCTTTTCAACAGTCGATGCAGCAACAAGAGTATGCCCCGATGTATCATCAATTATCTGGGCATAAATATGCCTTGAACTTCGAAACACACTTAACCGCGGGCGGCTGGCAGAACCAGACAGAGTTTTTCTAATCCTTTTTTTTCTCTTTAAACGTGACTGCCTTTTTGTATTTAACGAACCCATCCTTTTTATATCCCCATCATGAAACTTTCACAAAATACCCATTTTGCCTCAGCCAAAGTATCGTGGCGAATCAGGTTTAAGTGTATTTCTGAGTTTTTAACTTTTATTTGGTTCCTGTCTTTCCGGCTTTTTTATGAATGTGCTCTTCTGCGTATTTAATCCCCTTACCCTTATATGGCTCAGGGGGTCTTAATCTCCGGATTGCCGCAGAAACAAGACCAAGCTTTTCCTTGTCAATACCGGATAATTTAATAATATTATTTTTCTCAACAGATGCTGAAATGCCATCAGGAAGATTAAAATTTATCGGGTGCGAATAACCAAGATTCAAAACCATTGTATTGCCCTGCATCAAGGCACGATAGCCGATACCATTAATTTCCAGCACACGTTCAAAACCATCATTCACGCCTTTAACCATATTGGCTATAAGACTCCTGGAAAGGCCCTGCAATGCCCTTGTATTTTTGTCATCTGTGTCAATTTTAACACTTACAATTCCGTCTTCTATCTTTATATTTACCGCAGGATGTATTGTTCTTTCAAGTGTGCCTTTTTTGCCTTGCACAACAATTATCCTGTTTTTAAATACCACCTTTGTATCACCAGGTATTAAAATCGGTTTTTTACCTACTCGAGACATTTATACCCCTCTCTCTACGAGATATTTAGAGACCTTTGCAAAACACCCCCTTTTGCCCAATTTCTGTGTCAGGCTCAAATTTCAATCCTCGAAATATTCAATATATTCCTGTGGTTGAAATCTTCGCCTTCCTTGAACTTAAACAAAATTGAACATTCTTCAAAGCTCTCATTTACAGACGCCTGCTTTTAAATAATTTTGGCGTATTGAACAGTTTTAGAGGAACTCGCTACCATACATTACAGAGGATCTCTCCTCCGATATTTTCTCTTCTGGCAGCCTTGTCCGTCATCATACCTTTGGAAGTCGATAATATTGATATGCCTAATCCATTTAATATAGGCTTAATATCTTTACTCTTGGAGTAAACTCTCCTGCTAGGCTTGCTGACGCGTTTAATCCCCATGATTACATTAGACTGCCCACTACCGTATTTCAGGTAGACACGTAAAACACCCTGCTTGGAATCTTTTATAAATTTATAATTTTTGATAAACCCCTGGTTCTTTAAAACCTCAGCTAAACTTATTTTCAGTTTTGATCCAGGAATATCAACGCTGCTGAATTTTGCTTTTGCAGCATTCCTGATCCGGGTAAGCATATCAGCAATTGGATCACTTATCGACATTCTTTTCTCCGTAATATACTGTTTTTTTATTATTAATCAGTTCTTAACAAACTCATAGCCAGTTAAATTAACCGTCAAAATCAAATCATATTACCAGCTGGATTTAACTACCCCTGGAAGCATTCCATGAGAAGCAAGTTTGCGAAAACATATACGACAAATTCCAAACTTCCTAATAAATGCCCTTGGTCTGCCACAAATCGGGCATCTGTTGTATGACCTTACCTTGAATTTGGGTTCACTTGCTGCCTTCACTCTAAGAGCCTTTTTTGCCAAATTGTCCTCCTGCTTAATTTACATATAAAATTAGTTCATAAACGGCATACCTAAGAGTTTAAGCAGCTCTTTTCCTTCTTCGTCGGTTTTTGCCGTGGTAACAACGGTTATATTAAGGCCCTTAATTTTATCAATTTTATCATAATCAATCTCTGGAAAAATAATATGCTCTTTTATTCCCAGGCTATAGTTTCCGTTCCTGTCAAGCGCCTTTCCTGAAAGGCCTCTAAAGTCACGAACACGAGGAAGAGCGATATTTACCAGTCTATAATAAAAATCGTACATCTTTCTGCGCCGAAGCGTTACCATACAGCCAATAGGCATTCCAGCTCTGAGCTTAAAGGCCGCAATCGATTTTCTGGCACGTGTAACAACCGGACTCTGACCTGTAATAGTTTTAAGTTCTTCAGCAGATGAATCAAGCAGTTTTACATCGTGAATCGCTTCACCCAGGCCCATATTCAACACGATCTTGCTGAGTTTCGGAACCTGCATTATGCTTGTGTACTTAAATCGTTCAATCAGTTTTGGAACTATCTCTTTTTCATAAACAAGTTTTAACTTCGACATTATTATTCTCCAACACGATCCTAAGAGTCTATGATTTCATTACATTTCATGCAAACACGAATCTTTTTACCATCCTCAAGACTCTTCATTTTGATACGCACCGGTGACATGCACTTATTGCACATCAACATGACATTGGACCAGCTTATCGGAGCCTCGGCCTCAACAATTCCACCTTGTCGATTACTGGCATTAGGCCTTACATGTCGTTTGACAAAATTTACCTTCTCAACAAGAACACGTTTGTCCTTTTGGATTACCTTGAGAACCTTTCCGATTTTGCCATTGTCTTTGCCAGCAATAACCTTAACTTTATCATCTTTTTTTATAACACATTTGTTTTTCATTATATATCACTTTTCATATAACTGATAATTCAGGAATTGAATGTATTCCACTGGTTCTAATTCCTTAATTACTTAATTGTTCAATCATATACCTCTAATGGCTGAACTTTTATATCTCAACCAGTTTATAAAACCTCTGGCGCCAGAGAAATGATTTTCATAAACTTTTTGGCTCTGAGCTCTCTTGCAACAGGGCCAAAAATACGTGTGCCTATGGGTTCCATGCCTGCATTGATTAAAACAGCGGAATTATCATCAAATTTGATATATGATCCATCCGGCCTTCTAATCTCTTTTTTTGTTCGGACTATAACAGCCTTTAAGACATCGCCTTTTTTAACCTTTGCATTGGGGATTGCTTCCTTCACACTTACAACAATTATATCGCCAATACCTGCATACCGTCTCCTGGAACCACCAAGAACCTTTATGCAATACAATATCTTAGCTCCTGAATTGTCCGCTGCTGTTAATCTTGTCTCTGCCTGAATCATTTTTGCGTTTTTCCTTAATCATACAACTTTTTTAAGAATTTTACTTACACGCCATCTTTTAGTCCTGCTAACAGGGCTTGACTCTGTTATTAACACCTTGTCACCGACCCTGCAGACATTACCTTCGTCGTGCGATGCAAGTTTGGAACGTTTCCGCAGATACTTAAGATATAAAGGATGCTTAACCATCCTTTCAACCTGGACAACTACACTCTTATCCATCTTATCGCTTACAACTGTCCCAACTGCCTGCCTTTTATTAGTTCTTTTTATCATAGCATCTATTGCCTGTATGTATAAACATTATATGTTTTTCAAGCTTCCTTTGTTATAGTTTTAATCCTTGCAATATTATGCTTTACCTGCTTCATCTTTTGAGGGTTTTCCAGCTGTCCGCTTTCATGCTGAAATCGCAGATTAAACAACTCCTCTTTGAGCTCAGCAAGTTTCTGCTGACTTTCTTCGTTGCTCAGCCCTCTAATTTCACTTGCCTTCACTATATATCGCTCCTTTCCACGAACTTTGTCTTTACTGAAAGCTTATGTGAAGCAAGTCGGAAAGCCTCCTTGGCCAAATCCCTTCCAACACCCTGCATTTCATAAAGGATTCTGCCTGGACGAACTATTGCATTCCAGCCTTCTGGCGCGCCCTTGCCCTTTCCCATTCTTACCTCAGCAGGCTTCTTGGTAAAGGGCTTATCAGGAAATATTCTTATCCAGACTCTTCCGCCCCTTTTTACATGCCTTGTCATTGCAATTCGACCTGCCTCAATCTGTTTTGCGCTGATTGCACCACATTCTACGGCCTGCAATCCAAATTCACCAAAATTCAAATTGCAACCACGGGTAGCTAAGCCTCGCATTCTACCTCTTTGCTGTTTTCTAAATTTAACCTTTTTCGGACTCAGCATATGTTAAATCTCCCGATATTCTTTGCCTTGCAAGGAAATGAATTCATCAACTTTTAATATGGGCTTTTTTTAAAATCTCGCCCTTAAAAATAAAAACCTTTATACCAATAATACCATAAGTTGTATTGGCCTCAATAAAACCATAATCAATATCTGCTCTCAATGTATGTAATGGCACACGGCCTTCCCTGTACCATTCAGTCCTGGCCATTTCAGCTCCGCCGAGACGGCCCGCACATATAATTTTAACTCCCATAGCCCCGAATCTCATGGCAGATGAAACCGCGCGCTTCATAGCGCGCCTGAAAGCAACCCTTCGCTCAATCTGAAGAGCTACGTTCTCTGCGACAAGCTGTGCATTAATCTCCGGTTTTTTTATCTCTTGAATATCAATGAGAAGTTCATTTGCCGTTTTGCTATGGCCAAGCATCTTTTCAACGTCTTTTTTTAACAAAGATATTTCAGATCCTTTTTTTCCAATAACAATACCTGGTCTTGATGTATAAATTCGGAGTCTTAAACGCACGGCGGATCTTTCAATTTCAATCCTTCCAATGCCGGCATGGTAAAGTCTTTTTTTTACAAATTTTCTTATATTATAATCTTCGAAAATATAATCGGAGTAATTTTTTTCAGCATACCACTTTGATTCCCATGTTTTAACTATTCCCAATCTTAATCCTACAGGATTTACTTTCTGGCCCAAACTTCGCCTCCTTTTTCTACATCGAACCTTCAGCTAAAATAACAGTGATATGAGTGGTTCTTTTTAATATTCTCGTGCCTCTGCCCCGCGCTCTTGCTTTGAAACGCTTCAAAGTAGGCCCCTGATCCGCGATTATATTACGAATAACCAGTGAATCTATGTCAATATCCGGATTTTGATCCGCATTAGCGACTGCGCTTCGAACAATTTTCTCTATTAAATTTGCCGCCTTCTGCGGCATAAACTTAAGAATATCCAGGCCTGCCTGCACTTGCTTTCCCTTGACAGCGTCAATCAGCCTACGGACCTTCTGTGATGAAATGCGTACATGTTTTGATACAGCCCTTATCTCTCTTACAGACATTGCCTACTCTCCACAAAACTAAAACTATTAATAAAATCAAACAACCTATTTACTTAATTTAGATCTTTTATCTCCGGCATGACCGTAAAAAATCCGTGTTGGAGAAAATTCGCCCAGCTTATGCCCCACCATATTCTCTGATACAAAAACAGGAATAAATTTCTTCCCATTGTGAACCGCAAAAGTAATGCCTACCATCTCTGGAATAATTGTAGAACGCCTTGACCATGTCTTTATAACCTTGTTACTTCGACTTTCCCGGCTCTCTGTTACTTTTTTTAGTAATTTCGGGCCTATATACGGTCCTTTTTTTAACGAACGTGGCATAATTTCTCCTGAAATCAAATTTCAAGCAATTTTATTTACTTGAACGCTTTTTTACTATATATCGGTTGCTTTTCTTTTTATTCCGCGTCTTAAAGCCCTTAGAAGGAACACCCCATGGACTGCATGGATGCCGTCCTCCTGACGATCTTCCTTCACCGCCACCCATTGGATGATCAACAGGGTTCATTACTACGCCTCGCACCTTTGATCTTCTTCCAAGCCAACGCTTGCGGCCGGCCTTGCCCAGAGATATATTTTCATGAACAAGATTTCCCAGTCGACCTATAGTTGCTTTGCATTTCAACAAAATCATCCTGACTTCACCGGATGGAAGTTTTATCAAAGCATATCTGTCTTCTTTTGCCATTAACTGGGCAAATGTCCCGGCACTTCTTACGATCTGACCGCCTTTTCCAATACGCAACTCAATATTATGTATATGAGTACCAAGCGGAATATTTATCAAAGGAAGAGTATTGCCGGGTTTAATATCAGCCTCAGGGCCTGTCATAACACTGTCGCCAACTGAAAGATCAAGCGGCGCAAGAATATAACGTTTTTCACCATCTGCATAATTCAAAAGAGCAATCCTTGCACTGCGATTCGGATCATACTCTATTGACGCTACCTTTGCAGGAATTCCTGTTTTATCTCTTTTAAAATCAATAACTCTGTAATGCCGCTTGTGACCGCCACCACGGTGTCTGCATGTAATACGTCCGTTTGCATTACGACCACCTGATTTTTTGATTGTCCTAAGCAGACTCTTTTCAGGTGTTGTAGTGGTAATCTCTTCAAATGTTGAATATACCTGGCCTCGTCGTCCAGGAGATGTTGGTTTAACTTTCTTAACCACCATGATAAGCCTCTCTCATAAAATTATCTAAGCCCCTTCAAAAAAATCAATGTGTTCACCCGGCATCAATGTAACAATTGCTTTTTTCCAGTCTCTTCTTTTTCCGATAATTCGGTTTCTCTGTTTGACTTTCCCTTTAATATTTATTGTACGGATGCCTCTTACCCTGACATTGAAGATTTCCTCAACTGCCCTTTTGATTTCAATCCTGTTTGCCCCTTGAGCAACCTCAAACGACAACTGGTTAAAATTTTCCTTTTGGATATTTGTTTTTTCAGTATCTAAGGGACGTCTAATAATATTATACTTTATCATTCAAGAGCCTCCTTTCAATAATTTTCATAGAAGACTCGGCAAGAATCAAATTTTCATATTTAAGAATATCGTATACATTCAAGCCCTCGGCTCTTAATACCTTTACCCCAGGAACATTCCTTGATGAAAGCTGCAAATTCTCATCGTTTTGATCTATTACAATCAATGCATTCTTTACACCTAAGCTGTCTAAAACCCCCACGAATTCTTTAGACTTAATCTTTTCAAGCTTAAAACTGTCAAGGACAAAAAGGGCTTTTTCCTGTAGTTTGCCGGTCAAGGCCATTTTAAGAGCCAGCTTTTTGACTTTTTTAGGAACATTGTATGCATATGACCTGAGATCAGGACCAAAAATAACCCCTCCACCTCTGAGCAAAGGAGATTTGATATCACCACTACGCGCCCGGCCAGTCCCTTTTTGACGAAAAAGCTTCCTTCCGCTACCCTTAACATCACTGCGACGTTTTACAGATGCTGATCCCGAACGCCTGCAGGCCAGTTGCATTGTCACAACTTCATGAAGTACACTTTTTTTAATCTGTACATCAAATATGCTGTCAGCAAGATCTATCTGAGAAACTTTTTTACCGCTTATATTTTGAACATCAACAACAGCCATATCTAATTTATTTCCTCCTGCAGCCTTCCAAACAAATAATGCACTACGACTCTATTTTATGAGTTTTTGTTTTTTTTATTGAAATCAGTCCAGATCTGCAACCAGGAACAGCTCCTTTAACAAGTATAAGATTTTGATCGGGTCTTATATCAATAATTTCTAAATTTTTAGTCGTTTGTATTTTATTGCCATGATGCCCAGGCATTTTTTTGCCCTTAATAACCTTTGCAGGCCATGCGCTGCATCCAATGGAACCGGGAACTCTATGGCTATGACTTCCATGGCCTGCACCTCCGCCATGAAATCCATGTCTTTTTATAACACCTGCAAAACCCTTTCCTTTGGTTTTGCCGGCAATATCAATCCGTTCGCCTATCTTAAATATATCAGGACTCAACGACTGGCCAAGCTCGTAATTTTCAGGGTTATCCACGGAAAACTCACGCAGCAACACAAAACAGCCTTCTCCGCTTTTCTTGAGATGCCCTTTAACCGGCTTGTTTACACGGGATTCCTTTTTTTCGCCAAACCCCAGCTGAAGTGCATTATATCCGTCAGTGACAACTGTCTTTACCTGAGTTACAATACAGGGTCCAACACGCAATACTGTTACAGGAAAATACTTGCCTTCAGAAGAATAAACACCTGTCATCCCCAATTTTTTTCCTATTAGTCCTTTACACATAATTCCCGTTGCAACCTCTATTATGACTTTATCTCCACATCGACGCCTGGAGAAAGATCTAGTTTCATTAAAGCATCTACTGTCTGCTGGGCAGGCTCAAGAATATCTAAAATTCGTTTATGTGTTCTGATTTCAAACTGCTCTCGAGACTTCTTGTCAATATGTGGAGACCGCAACACACAATATTTATTAATTTTTGTTGGAAGTGGTATTGGCCCGACCACCTTTGCTCCTGTTTTATTGGCAGTATCAACAATATCCAATGCTGACTGATCCAGAAGCTTATGGTCATATGCCTTGAGTCTAATTCTTATTTTGGTATTCGTTTTCATATATTTCTCTTTATTCGATTATTTCGCTTACTACTCCAGCGCCCACAGTCCGACCGCCTTCCCTTATCGCAAACCTCAGCTCTTTCTCCATCGCTATCG
>CAYYMU010000019.1:0-19918 GCA_964472445.1 uncultured Desulfobacteraceae bacterium | reverse complement strand
CAATGAACCCATAATTATACGTAATCGTATTTAAGAATACGTGTACTAAGCCATCAAGTATTACCAGATATGGAGAATTGAACATGCTGCTAAGCAAAATGAAAAAAGGACAAAGTGGTATAATATCCAACATAAGCGGCAACGGTATATTGCGAAGAAGGATACAGGAAATGGGAATCCTTAAAGGAACACAGATATATGTTGAAAAATATGCGCCTCTTAAAGATCCGCTTGAGTTAATCGTCAAAGGATATCATGTATCCCTTCGTGTTGAAGAAGCAGCTCAAATAACAGTAGATAATGTAAAACAGGACTCTTTATAATGCAGGAAAAGAGTATAACCATAGCTCTTGCGGGTAACCCTAATTCGGGGAAAACAACGATATTTAACAATATTACCGGAACCAGACAAAAAGTAGGCAACTGGCCCGGGGTAACTGTTGAAAAAAAAGAAGGTATTGTAAGCAAATATGGCTATAATCTTAAAATCATCGATCTTCCAGGCACTTACAGCCTAACTCCATTTTCCATTGAGGAAATAATTGCAAGGGATTTTGTTCTGGAAGAATGTCCGGATGTGGTTGTCGATATTATTGATGCATCAAATCTGGAACGAAGCCTTTATCTGGCAACACAGATAAGAGAAACCGACTGCAAGGTTATATTTGCCCTTAATATGGCTGATCTTACCCAGACTAAGGGTGTCAAGATTAACGCAGATAAGCTTGCCGAGTTGCTCGATCTGCCGGTAGTATTCACAATAGGCAATAAAAACAAGGGTATTGATAACCTTCTAAAAGAGGCTATTAAACTTGCGGGCTTAAAAAAAGAAACACAACAAAAACGAAGGGTTAACTATAGCAAAGATATTGAAAATGCAATTATTAAGCTTCAAACTGCCATTGAAAACAACCTTAAGGGAAAACCCCCTTATAATTTGAGATGGATGGCAATAAAGCTTCTTGAAAACGATAAAATTATAATAGATCGGATTTTCAAGAAAGACGGAGATAAAGGCAATGACCTGCTTAATATGGCTCAAACACTTCGTTCGCGCCTGACAGATCGTTTTAATGATGACCCTGAGACAGTAATGACAGACGAGAGGTATGGTTTTATTGCCGGAATAATAAAGGAGGTTCTTACAACCTCAGCTAAAAACCGCGTAGACATATCGAGAAATATAGACCTTGTTTTAACTAACAGATATTTTGGATTTCCGATTTTTATTCTATTCATCTGGGCAATGTTCCAGCTCACATTTTCTGCTGGAGCCTATCCAATGGAATGGATTGGCTGGGCTGTTAATCTTATAGGAGCGGCAGTCGAAAATATACTGCCGGATTCTATTTTAAAGGAGCTTATTGTAGAAGGAATAATTCCCGGTGTGGGAAGCGTTATAATTTTTTTGCCTAATATTCTAATCCTTTTTTTCTGTATAGCCATCTTTGAAGATACAGGATATATGGCAAGAGCAGCTTTTTTAATGGACAGGATAATGCATATTATCGGTCTTCACGGAAAATCTTTTATACCCATGCTTATGGGATTCGGCTGCAATGTTCCAGCTGTAATAGCCAGTAGAACTCTTGAAAGCAAAAAGGACCGAATCCTTACAATTCTTATTACTCCATTTATGTCCTGTTCGGCCAAACTGCCTATTTATATAATTCTTGCCGGCGCTTTTTTTGCTGCAAATGCCGGCACAGTAATATTTTCAATTTATCTTTTAGGAATAATAATTTCCATCGTGTCCGGGCGGCTGTTTAGATCCACTGTGTTAAAAGGGGCTGATGCTCCGTTTGTGATGGAACTGCCTCCATATAGAGCTCCAATGTTAAGGAGTCTTTTGATTCACATGTGGGACCGCGCAAAGATGTTTTTGAAGAAGATGGGCGGCGTGATACTTATTGGTTCCATTATTATCTGGGCGCTTTCGGCATTTCCCAGAAATGTACAATATTCCCTGGATTACACATCAGAGACGGCCACGGTAAAATCATTGTATGAGACAAAAATGCTGGCTGCCAATCAATCTGACAGAGATGAACTGGCAGAAGAAAGAAATATTGCTCTGAAAAAATTGAAAGTGGCGAAAAAAGCTGAAAAAACGGAAAAATCTTTTATGGGAATAATAGGCAAGAGTATTGCTCCGATATTTGCGCCAATTGGTATAGACTGGCGTGGAACTGTTGCCATTCTTACTGGTTTTGTGGCAAAAGAAATCGTTGTCAGTTCTCTTGGAATACTTTATGCTGTTGAAGAAGATGCCGGAGAATCTGATGGTCTTAAGAAGGCTCTTGTAGAATCTGGAATGACACCGCTTTCTGCTTTTTCAATGATGCTGTTTGTCCTGCTTTATCTTCCGTGTATTGCTACAGTAGCAGCTATCAGGCGGGAAACAGGGTCATCCAAATGGATGCTTTTCTCTATTTTATACAGCACTTCCCTTGCATGGATTGTGTCTTTTTGTGTATATCAGGGAGGAAAATTGATAGGACTGGACTGAATAATACTATGAAAATTTTTAAATATACAGCTGCGATATTGTTTTTTCTCATAATATTTAGCGAAATTGCTCTGGCCGAACGTTTAACCGTGGCCTCATCACTTGCAAACATACGTTCCGGACCAGGCACTAATTATGATATCTTATGGCAGGTTGGAAAATATTTTCCTGTTTCAATTATAAAAAAATCAGGGAACTGGTATTTTTTTAAGGATTTTGAAGGGGATGAGGGATGGATACACAATTCTCTTGTTAATAAAATTTCGTCTGTAATTACAAACAAGGTCAAATGCAATATCAGATCAGGGCCTGGTTTAAAATATAAAATATTATTTTCTGTTGATAATGGAATTCCATTTAAGGTTATTAAGAAAAAGGGCAGCTGGATTAATATCCGGCATGCTGATGGCGACTCTGGATGGATTCACAAGTCTCTGATATGGTAGAGACCTTTGAAAAAGGAGAACTATGGCTAAAAAAAGAAAGACAAGAAAACAACTGCTAAAAGCACCTGATGAGTTTATAAGTTTTTCGTCTAAGGTTTTAGAATTTGCGATAAAAAATAAGATCAAAATATTTTACGCCTTAGGCGTAATTGTATTGTTTGTAATTATCGGTTCAGGAGTCCGATACCTTTCGAATAAAGCTGAAGACAAAGCTTTTACTTTGTTAGAACAGGCTGTCAATCAATATGCTTTTGCTGCAAAGGCTGACGGAATTGAAAAAGCTTATCAGAATGTCGGGCAGGATTTTAATTTTATTATAAAAAAATATTCTAAAAGCGATGGTGGAAAACTTGCAAATATAATGTACGCCAATATCTGCTACAAGGCGGGTGATTATCAAAAAGCCATAGATCTGTACAATAAGTCCCTGAAAGACTTTAATAAACATGCAGCGATTAAGACACTCATCCTGAGCGGAATAGCTTATAATTATGAGGCAAAGAACGATTACAAGACAGCGGCAGATTATTTTGAAATGATTATTGCTCAATCAGGCAATATTATGCAGGACGAGGCTCTTTTTCATCTTGGCAGAATTTATGAATTAATGGGCGAAAACGAAAAAAGCACAGCAGCCTTCAAAAAAATTGTTTCTGATCATACTGATTCAATCTATATTGAATTAGCAAGGGAAAGGGTAACCATTTAATGAATAAAAAACCGGCCAAGCGATTAGAATACCGTTTGGCCGTTAAGGATAAGAACAGATAAATTATCAGGATGCCTATTAATTAAGCAACTCTTGTGCCAAAATATGTTCAAATACTTTTAATTTTTTTATTACTGTTTTATCAGCAAGTTATATCTTTTCATAAGAAATGTTTATTAATTAAAAAGTATTTATCATACAAAAAAGTTTCCAAATAGAAATTAACCGGTTTCCATTTGGAAACTTTTTTGCGTTTTACACACTCAACTATTCGGCTATATCCGTAGACATCTCATACTTGCTGATTTTTTTACTAAGGCTGCTTTTGCTGATTCCAAGAATTTCAGCAGCATTTGATTGCACATCATTTGCAAGCTTCAATGCCCTTTTGATCATATTTTTTTCAATTAAGGCAACGGTTTCATATAATTGAGCATTTTTAGGTATTCCGTCAAGATACATTGAATTGTCTACATTGTTTCTGAAATCTTTTGGAAGATCAGATACGCTGATTATCTCATCAGGGCACATAATCATTGCCCTTTCTATTACATTTTCCAATTCGCGAACATTTCCAGGCCAGCTGTAATCATTAAAGAGACGTTCAACATCCTGGTCCAATCCTTTAACAGGTATATCTGAACCACGTTCATCAGCATACTTTTTTATAAAGTGATTACTTAAAAGCCTGAGATCATCCAGGCGCTGCTTAAGAGGAGGCAGCACAATGCATACCACATTCAGTCTGTAAAACAGATCTTCTCTGAAATGGCCCTGCTCCATCTCTTCTTTTAAATGTTTGTTTGTGGCTGTAATAATACGGATATTAACGGGAATTGGATTAACCCCGCCAACTCTTTCAACAACCTTTTCCTGGATCACCCTCAAGAGTTTTACCTGCATGCTTTGTGAGAGCTCGCCGATTTCATCAAGAAGAAGTGTCCCGCCTTCAGCCATTTCAAATCGGCCCTTTTTCATTGCAAAAGCACCTGTAAACGACCCTTTTTCGTGGCCGAAAAGTTCGCTTTCAAGAAGATTTTCAGCAAGGGCACTGCAGTTTACGGCAATAAAAGGTTTGTCGCGTCTTGGGCTGTTAAAATGAAGAGCTTTTGCTACCAGTTCTTTTCCAGTGCCGCTTTCTCCTTCGATTAATATGGTTGCATTGCTTGGCGCCACTTTGCGGATAAGCTCAAAAACATCATTCATTGCCTTGCTTTTTCCGATTATGTTGCCAAAACTGTACTTTGATTTTATAGCATCACGCAGGTATCTGTTTTCTTTAACTATACGATATATTGCAAGGGCTTTGTCAACATAAAGAATCAGTCTTTCATTATCAAAAGGCTTTAGAATATAATTATAAGCCCCTTTTTGCATTGCCTGCACAGCCTTTTCCACTGTGCCGTGAGCAGTCATCATTATGACAGGAAGGTCAGGATCACTCATCTTGATTTTTTCAAGCAGCTCAATACCATCCATTGAAGGCATCTTCATGTCGGTAAGAACCAGATCAACATCAGCGTTTTTCAAAACATTAAGAGCTTCCTGCCCACTATTGGCCGTTAAGGTCGAAAAACCTTCTTCTTCCAGAACAGCGCTTAATATAAGCGGATAGTTTTTTTCATCATCTACGATCAGGATAGTTTCCATTTTTATGAGCCTAAAAACAGTCTTTTATGGTTTGCGCTTGATTTTATTAAATTTTTCTTAAAGGTAATTTCACTGAGACTTGAGCGCCTACTGTAGATTTATTGCTAATATTAATAGTGCCTTCGTGTGCCTCTATAATGCTTTTTACAATACCAAGACCAAGACCTGTCCCTTTATCCTTTGTAGTAAAAAAAGGATCCCATATTTTTTTTATAACGTCTTCAGGCATACCTTTTCCTTCATCTTCAAAGACAATTATTATGGAATTATCATGTGAAGTAATTCGAATGGATATTTTTCCGCCATCAGGCATGGCCTGCATGGAATTTATTAATATATTAAGAAACGCCTGATATAACATATCAGAATCGCCCTTTATCACCGGCAGATTATTATCATAATGTTTTTTAATTATATAACCCTGTTCTTCTATCTGTGATGCAAGAAAGGCAATGTTTTTATCAAGAACCTCTTCAACCCTACACGGGATAATATTAGGTTTTTTAGGTTTCGCAAAATTCAGGAAATCTGTTATTATATTATTTAATCGACCGGATTCTTCAACAATTATATCTGGAATAGTATTCGAGGGGTCAAAATGTTTTACTTTTTTTTTAAGAAGCGCTGCGGAACTTCTGATGATTCCTAACGGGTTCCTGATTTCATGGGACACACCCGCTACCATTTCTCCCAATGAACACAGATGCTGAGCTCTTGCCAACTGTTCTTTAAGCTTGATTCTTTCCCTGGCTCTGTTTTCAATAATTGTTTCTCCTCTCTTAACTACAAAAAACAGAGACAGAAACAGAGCGCCCATGATAAGAATAATAGCAATGATAGCGATTATCTGGTACAGGAAGATTGTTTTAAAATCTTTTGATACATCCTGAACAATTTCAAAAACTCCAAAAACATGTCTGGCTAATGTGGGCAACGGTTCTTCGGTTCGCAGCGGAGCAAAGGTAATTAATTTAACCTCTTTTGGAAAACCAAGCATGATCTGCCAGAAGTTGCCTTTTTTAATTATTTGTGACGACACTTTTCCTGAAAGGGCATTTAAATATTCTTTGCCTCCTGTATCGTTAATTCCTGTCAGTTTTTGATTGTAACTATAGATAATTGTGCTGTTCTTATCATAGATGTTTACATTTTCCACATTAAAGCTATGCAGAGCGCTTTTAACTATTATATCCATCCTTTTGGAATATCTTTCTTCACTGAGCCGGACTACCTTGTGTTTTGCTATGGAAAGTGGAAGGTAAAACCGCATGTAAACCTGATAGTTAAGGTTTTCTACAAGAAGATTAGCATAGTCTTTGCTTTTCTTGAGCTGCAGCATTTTTGTCCATTGGTTATTAAGGCCTGCAAGAATCAGTATTCCCAGAAAAATTAATATAAGGCTTGTAAAGGTAAAATATTTTACCAGTCTGAATGGTTTAATTTTTTCATCCGAACGTTTGGGATTCATACTAAAAGGCCTTTAGTAAAATGCGGGGGGTTCAATAGCGTTAATTTGTTGGAATTGGGATGCTTGATAAAATAGATTTAATATCTTCATCCGCAAAGCTGATTCCAGCTCCAACAAAAAAGGATTCTTTTCCTTCGTCACTTATAAAATCATCAAATCCTGAATTAATATAGATATGTTTAAATGGTGTAAAACTTGCTTTAAATTTTAAGTGAGCATTTCTGTCCGGATCAAAATCAAAGGCTTCGAAAGACAGGGTTAAACGGTCATTCAAGAGATAGTAATCAATTCCAAGTCCTCCGGTGGATTCAAAAAGCCCTCCTCGCAGGCCAATGTCATAATATCTTTTTGCTATTTGAGCTGAAAATTTCAGCGCGTCTTTATCGGTTTCTACAACATGTGTAGTAGAAGTATTCCCGTTGCTGTCGGTTGTTGTTGTATCTTTTACTTCTTCTTTTCCGCTCGGGTCATCTACTATCTGAAGCAGATAATATTTGTCTTCCTTTGGTTGAATGCGAAGCGAAAGATAGGATTTAACCTCATCGCTGTCAAAAAGATATTCGCCGCTGTAATCAAGATATGTTTTGTATGTATCCTGTTTCTGCAGATAATCGTTTATACTTTCAAGAGAAGTGTTAATGTTTTCCACTGTTTCATCTTCATTGATCAGTTTGCCTATTGATCCTTCGCCTCTGTTGATTTTGTCTGTAATTTTTTTAAGAGATACCAGAGAATTATTTAAGTTGTCCACTGTTTCATCTTCGTTTATCAGTTTTCCTATACTGCCTTTACCCTGATTAATCTTTGAACTGATTTCATTAATGCTGGCAACCATGACTTCCATTTTCTCAGAGGCTCTGCGCACATTAGAAATTATAGAGCGTATATCCTCTTTATTGGTGCTTCCCATTTTATTTAATGTTCCTGAAAATTCAGAAAGATTGGCAATTATTTTTGTTACATTATCGTTGTTGTCCTGAACTGTTTTGTTCAAGGTCAAGACCATTTCTTTAACATTTTCAACAATTGCATTAAGCGATGCCTCTCCCTTTTCACCGCCAACAACATTTGCCAGAGAATTTGTCAACCTGTTGATGTTGCTTGCTACTTCTCCCATGGTAATCATAAGGGCATCCATATCTGTTGTGGGTATTGTTTTGACAACCCTGTCGCCGTGCTTTAGCAGTGGAGCAGAAGGAGATCCCATAATAAGTTCGACATATTTATCCCCTAAAATACCCTTTGTCCTGATAATAGCCTTTACATCTTTTGTAAGAACTACATCACGATTTATTTTTAAAAAAACCAGCGCCTTTCCGTTTTCCAGAGAAATTTTACCTACTCTTCCAATTTCCACGCCGGCTATTTCTACTGGTACGTCTTCTACGAGACCTGCTGCAGAGTCAAAATATACTTTAATTTCATATCCTTTTGCTCTTTTAAAGCTCAGGCCGCCTACCTGCATTGACATATATGCAAGCATTATAATGCCGATTATTACAAAAATACCTACCTTTGCTTCAACATTTAGTTTTGACATAGCTTTTAGATTTAAAATTTGTAATTATCTGTTTAAAAAGAACTTTTTTAACACTCTTTTCCGGTTTCTCTGGAAATGAACCGTTTGACAACAGGATTATTTGATAATCGTATTTCTTCCGGGGTTCCTATCGTTATAATTTTTCCTTCATACAACATTGCTATATTATGTGCAATCTTGAAAGTAGAGCCAATGTCATGACTGATAACCACAAAGGTCGCCTTTGTATGGCGCTGTGTATTTATAATAAGGTTATCGATGCTTTCGCACATAATAGGATCGAGACCGGTTGTTGGTTCATCAAACAGCACAATTTTAGGATTAAGCGCAATAGCCCTTGCCAATCCCACGCGTTTTCTCATTCCTCCTGACAGCTCAGAAGGTATTTTATGCGTTATGTTTTTTAAATCAACCTGTAGCAGTTTTTCTTCTACGATTTTATCTATTTCTTTTTTTGATAATTTTGTATGTTCTTTGAGTGGAAATGCAACATTTTCTCCAACCGTCATTGAATCAAAAAGCGCTGCATCCTGAAAAAGCATACCGAACATTTTTCGTATTTCGTTAAGCTTGTTATCGTTTAACCCTGAAATATCAATCCCGTCAATAAAAACCTGACCTGAATCAGGTTTAATAAGCCCCATTATGTGTTTTAAAAGAACACTTTTACCGCCCCCGCTGCGTCCGATAATAACGGTAATTTTCTCGGGCTCAATATTGAGATCAAGATTGTATAAGACCTTCTGGCCTTTGAATGATTTGCATACTTTAATAAGATTAATCATTAGAACATAAAGGATGTAAGAAAGTAATCACTGATAAAAATTGTTACTGATGAGAGAACCACTGACTGGGTAGTCGCCTTCCCAACCCCTTCGGCCCCGCCTGTTGTATTCATTCCCTTATAACACCCTATAAGAGAAAGTATAAGCCCGAAAAATGCTGCTTTGATAAGACCATTTAATATATCGTCAAGCTCGACCAATTCAATAATTTTAGCCATAAAAATTCCTGAATTGATTTTTAACAAATTTACACCAACAAAATAGCCCCCGACAATGCCGATAAAATCAGATACTATTGTAAGAACAGGAAGCATAAGGACAGCAGCAACGATGCGCGGCATCACAAGATAGTGAATTGGATTGACCGACATGGTATGCAGGGCATCAATCTGCTCTGTAACCCTCATGGTTCCTATTTCAGCAGTCATTGCAGAGCCAACACGCCCTGTAACCATTAATGCTGTAAAAACAGGGCCTAATTCACGCGTTACGGCCAAAGCAACAGTTGCTCCGACCAGGCTTTCACCCCTGAACATCCGGAAACCATAATATGACTGAAGAGCAAAAACCATACCGGTAAATGCTCCTGTTATTAACACAACAAATATGGAATTGACCCCGACAAATTCCATCTGCTTAAAAATAACCCTTAAGCGAAACGGAGGTCGAAACATCCATGTAATTGCAGAAATTAAAAGCAGCATGATTTTGCCTGCTTCTTCAACAATATTTATAAGGGGTCTGCCTATTAGTTCAAGTAAGCTTATCATCGGGTTGTGTTAGTCGGTTTAAACCACCACCTCTGATAGTGGTGCCATAAAAAGGTTCTACCGTTATAGGAATTAGTTAGTTACAAGTGATCTAATTTGTTTTGTAAAAGTTAAAATTGATGAATTCGTAAAAAGTCACGAATTTAACTATAGGCACTTTAGCTCACTTTAATATACTTTAGGCACTTATGTCCGCACCGAAAGTGCGCTAATTTAAATTATCCCTATAATCATATATGGAAGTCGGCCCTTAAAGTCAAGGCTAAGGGCGTGGTATTTATTTCGGATGCACAATACCCCTTTAAAAATAGGATTGCAGTCTCATTATCGGATTTCGGAAGTTTACTATGACTCGCATTAATAAAGGCCTCAAAGCTTCTATTGGTTTGAATTATTTAACCTTTCCTCCTTTTTTAGAAAAAACACGAAAACATCCCTATTTAAACTATAACGACTTCATTATTTAAATTAGCATGTTGGTATTTGACATAACTGCATTCTTATGTCAAATTATACCTGTGTTAATTAAATAACGATGAGTTTGATTCACTTTGATTCACTTTGAAGGAGCTACAGATGTCTCAGGTTATTGAGAATTTTACGGCCGGAAGCTATAAGCAACAGTATCGATACAAAAGTTTTCTTCCAAATATCATAAACTTACAATGGAAAATATCTGATCCGGAGGTGCTTACCTTGATGGAGGATGCTAACCGGCTTCTTGGCGAACTAAATGCATTTTCACAATTGATACCAGATGTGGATTTTTTCATTCAGATGCATATTACAAAAGAAGCTACAACATCCAGCCGGATCGAAGGTACCCGGACAAATATGGAAGAGGCTTTAATTGATAAAAAGGATATCAATCCTGAAAGTCGAGACGATTGGCAAGAAGTACAAAACTATATTCAAGCAATCAATTTTGCGATTAAAGAGTTAGAACGGCTTCCTTTATCTAATAGACTTTTCAAAGAAACTCATAAAATTCTCATGCAGGGGGTGCGGGGTAAACATAAGCAACCTGGTGAATTCCGTGTAAGTCAAAACTGGATTGGCTTGAGTTTAAAAAACGCAACCTTTGTGCCGCCGCACCATGAAAGCGTCGTAGATTTAATGAGCGACCTGGAAATGTTCATACATAATGATGAGATTCATGTTCCGCATCTAATAAAGATAGCTATTGTTCATTATCAGCTTGAAACTATTCACCCATTTCTTGATGGCAATGGACGACTGGGAAGATTGTTGATTGTCCTTTATCTGATTAGCTTTAAGTTGCTTTCAAAGCCAGCGCTATATATGTCTGATTTTTTTGAGCGTCATAAAGCTGAGTATTATGATCATTTGATGGCAGTGAGAACAAACAATGAAATGATTGCATGGTTGAAATTCTTTTTATTTGGCTTGCGTGAAACTGCCGGAAAGTCAATAGAGGTTTTCAAGGCTATACTGGTTTTAAAAGAGCAAATTGAAAGAGAAAGGCTTTCTGTATTTCATGCGAGAAGACAAAAAAATGCGCAGAAGTTAATTGCGTATTTGTATCAACGGCCAATCGTTACAATTAAATTAGTTTCTGAATTATTGGGAACGCAGGCAAATACAGCAAATAAGTTAGTCGCCGATTTTTCAAAACTGGGAATATTACGAGAATTAACTGGCCGTCGAAGAAACAGGTTGTTTATTTTTGATGAATATACCAGCATATTTATCGAGTAAAGACATAGCGAGGTCGTACACAGAAAAACTCAGGTTCTTTTTGATATGATTGACAAGTTGTTTTAGGTCACTGCTTGCTGGTTCGTCAAACAGCACAATATATAGGGGCTAAATTAAAAACCCGCACAACATAAGATAATTATGCATAATTATAGATAAAGATGCATAATTATGCATAATTACCTTGACTTAATTATAACTCTTTAGTAAAAAACTACCTTAAATGTATTAAAAGGCGGATCTTCTTTCAATCCTTAGCTCAAAATAACAGGGCTTGAAGAAAGCTTTTTACGAAGCGATTCACCTTTAGTTTAACCTAAATTGAGTGATTTTTTACTCGATCTACAGCGATCTCTTGCGCATCAAGGATTCGTGAAAATCCTCGAAATATCCACGGGGATGCCTGTGGTTTTCGCAAACCCTTATGCATCAAGATTTCGGCATATATCTTCGCAATAAATCGCTCAACATAGGTTTAAGAAATAATGAATTTACAGAGGGTAGCATCTATGGGCAAAAACTCCTTAAAAGAAATTAGAGAATCTCGTCTGATGAGCAAATCCGAACTTGCCAGGGAAGCAAATGTCTCGCCGATTACCATTGCT
This sequence comes from uncultured Desulfobacteraceae bacterium, assembly GCA_964472445.1. Classification (GTDB taxonomy): domain Bacteria; phylum Desulfobacterota; class Desulfobacteria; order Desulfobacterales; family ETH-SRB1; genus CAYYMU01. The sequence goes on along the minus strand of CAYYMU010000019.1, from coordinate 7,717 downwards.
CGTATAGAAAAAGGTATGAGTTGCCGAATGGAAACCAAACGAAAAATTCTTTTGGCATTAGGTTTCGGGCTTTCAGATAAAAAGAAGATATTTGGCGGTTAAGAGCATATTATGTTATTCAGAAAAACATCAAATCTTGTGGGTCTGGATATAGGTTCCAGCGTTTTAAAGGCAAGTGAAATTTTAGCAACAAAGGGCAAATGGGGACTAAAAAACTTTGGCATGCTGAGTATTGCCCACGGCGCTATTAAAGAAGGTGTTATAAAAAATACTGAAAAGGTTGCTGGTTCTATACAGCAACTATTCAGCGAAAACGATTTCAAGACCCAAAATGTTGCCGTATCAATTGGAGGCTACTCTGTAATTGTTAAAAAAATCAGCGTCCAAAAAATGACAGAGGAACAACTGCAGGCGACGATTAATTTTGAGGCTGAACAGTATATACCGTTTAATATAAGCGATGTTAATCTTGATTATCAGATACTTGGGGACAATGAAAATAATCCGGGCCATATGAATTTGCTTCTTGTTGCAGTTAAAAAGGAAATTGTCGACGATTATGTTAATTTAATTCAGATGGCGGGACTTAATCCCTGTATAATAGATATTGATGCTTTTGCACTCCAGAATATTTTTGAACTGAATTATAGTGCTGAAAATACAAGTATTGCTCTTATTGATATTGGAGCCTCCAAAACTTCATTGAATATACTTAAAAATAATTCTTCGGTATTTATTAGAGATGTAGCTCTTGGATGCGGCATAATAAATGAAAAAATAGTTTCACTTATTGACTGTAAATACGAAAAGGCTGAAAAGCTTAAATATGGCGGTTCCGAAAAAATAATTTCATCTGATGATTTAAGCGGAATAATTTCATCTGTTATAAATGACTGGTGTGTTGAAATAAGGCGTGCCCTTGACTTTTTTTATTCCGCAAACCCTGATGATCACATCAAAAAGATTGTGCTGAGCGGCGGAGGAGCAAATATTAAGGAGTTTTGCGAACAGCTGGCAGTAGAAACATCGTCTGAAGTAGAACCAATTAATCCTTTTGCAAATATTCATATAAATGAAAAAAATTTTGATATTTCACACCTTAAACAAATAGCTCCACAGGCAGCTATAAGTATGGGGCTTGCAATTAGAAAAGTTGACGACAAATGATAAGAATTAATCTCCTGCCATTTCGTGTTGAACGCAAAAAAGAAAATGTAAGGCGTCAGATATCTATTTTTTTTCTATCTTTCTTATTAGCTGCTGTGGTTATGATTTATTTTAATATAAACCTTAACAGTAAAATACTTAATCTGAACGCCAAGATAAAAAACACAAAAAATGAATCTGTACAATATGATAAAATTAACAAAGAAATAAAGATCATTAAAAAAAAGCTTGAAGCGATTAAAAAGAAAACAAACGTTATTAAGAATCTGGACCTGAGCCGTAAAGAGGCTGTTCTTCTGCTTAATGCCATGACAGAGACGGTTATTGAACAAAAGATGTGGCTTACCATGTTGAATACAAAAGAAAAAACTGTCAACATTAATGGAGTTGCTTTAGACAATACAACCGTGGCTGATTTTATGACACGTTTAGAGCATTCAAAGCTTTTTAGTAAGGTTGAACTGAAAAACACAAAAAAATATCAAACTAAAAAAAATATCAAACTAAAAAATTTTGAAATTATATGTGAAACAACACCATTAGAAAACGCCGCCAAAAATGAGACAAAAAACAAATGAAAAAAGTAAAGATATCATTGGAAATGCTTTCGCCTGTTTTTGAAAAGGTCGAAAAAATTTCAAAAGCACAAAGGATTCTCACATATTGCGGGACTATAACTATATTGATAGTTGCTTTTGTATATCTTTCTTTTTTGCCAAAAATTCAAAAAATCAGCGAATTAAACATAAATTATGAAAAAAGTATACAGGAGCTTACTTCGGCCAGACAAAATGCAATGCAAAGTAAAAAAATTAAAGCCGAAATGCAAAAGTCAGAAAAAGATTACAGGCATGTAATGGAAGCTCTGCCTGAAAAAGAAGAAATTCCTGCTTTGCTGGCAGGTATTTCACAGGCTGGCAGAGATGTGGGCCTGGAATTCTTATTGTTTCAGCCGAAAGCGGAAATAAAAAAGGATTTTTATGCTGAAATTCCTGTATCAATTCAATTGGCAGGCAGCTATCATAATGTTGGACTTTTCTTTGACAAGGTCTCAAATCTGCCAAGAATTGTTAATATGAAGGAAATAAAAATAAGGCCGCTAAAGGATAATGACCAGCTTATCACTTCATGCAGCGCTGTTACCTATAAATTTATTGATGAAGCGTCTCCTGAGAAGTCAGGAAAAAAGAAAAAATAAGAAACTCATGTTTAAAAAATATTTTTTGAGCAAAATATTGTGCTTGTTATTTCCTGTTTTTTTGCTTTTGGGGTGTGAAGAAAAAACAGCTCCTCCTCTTCAACCAGAGACAATCTCCAGGAAGATTGTCTTTAAAAATAAAAAGACTGTCAAGGAACCTGTAGCATTATTAACGGCAAAAACAGATAAGCCCGTCAAGGAAATAGCTGCCAAGCCTGAGCAGCCTGCCGCTGAAATCATGATCTACAACCCTGAAGGAAAAATAGACCCGTTTGCCTCTTTATTTAAAACAGCAAAAACAACCGCTAAAGATGAAGAAAACCAAAAAGATGGAGAAGTCATATGTATTTCACATACTCCTTTGCAAAAAATAGATCTGGGACAACTGAAGCTTGCAGGTATAATTCGCGCACCAGGCGGAAACAGAGCAATGGTGGAAGAAGCTACCGGCAGGGGATATGTTGTTAAAAAAGACACATTCATTGGAATAAATTGCGGCAGAGTAGCGCAGATATTAAAAGACAGAATAATAGTCAATGAGCCGCTGCTGCCGGTCGATTCTGTTGATAAGGATTTCATATATGATGTTAATGGTAAAAGTTTTTTTATAACCGAAATCAAAGGCGAAGCTTTTGCTAATGTTAATGACAAAAAATTTAAAGCCAATATTACAAAGATTAATGGCAGGGCTTATTATATTGATCCACAGGAGTTGAAACTTCAGAAACCACCTGGAGAATAAAAAATGTTTTACGAAATTATAAAATTTTCAAAAATCCGGGCTTTGTCAATCCTGCTGATGCTTTTGCTGATGCTTTTTGCAGGCTGTGTTTCAGGCAAGGCAGTCAAGAAAAAAGCGCAGGAAGATAAAGCGCTTGTTAATCTTATAACTGCTATCAGTATGGCAGAGGGTTCTGAATCAATTACAATATCAATTCAAGGAAAGAATCTGCTGACTTATACTTCTGTAAAGCGGCCCGTGCCTCTCAGCGTGACGCTTTACTTTCCTGAAACAGCTCTTGGTAAAATCAAAACTCTTTTGACCTCAGACAGTGATATCGTTGAATCGGTTAAAGCTTCTGAGCTGACTGAAAGCGGGCATACTGTCAGGATTGAAATCCTGTTGAAAAAAGATATTTTTTATAAGGTAACCCGAGAAGGAAACGGTCTTCAAATATTATTTCCAAAAACAAATGCAACTAAAGTTTCTGATAAGCAGTTTGATAAACAAAAGAAAAGCCCGGAGGGTTCATCGAGTATCAGGCTGGCTGAAGTAAATATAAAGCCGGAAACTGTTGTGCAGGAAAACGCTGATATAAACCCGGCTTTTATTAACAGGATAGATTTTTCAAGTGAAGATGCCGGAAAATCAAGCATTATCATCGGAACAACAAAACCTGTTAACTATAAAATAAACAAAAGCGATGATAAGAGTCTGCAGCTTGTACTATTCAATACCAATCTTCCGGACTATCGCAAAAGGCCGCTGATAACCACCCGTTTTAACAGCGCTGTTGATCGTATCACGCCAATACAACCCCCGAGTTTAAAGAACGATTCAATGATTACAATTGAATTGCGCGAATCAGTCCCATATCATGTTGAACAAACAGGCGATCTTTTGATGGTCAATTTTGAGGCATCTTCAATACAGCCAAAACCGGTTAAAGAAGCTAAGCTTCCGGCCTGGGAAAAAGTTCTTGCTCAGGCCATCCCTGAAACAGAGGAAAAGGCCGATGATGAAAGGCCTCGCATTGAAACCACTAAACAATATACCGGCGAAAAGATTGCGCTGGATTTCTATGATACAGATATTAAAAATGTGTTTCGTATTTTAATGGAAATAAGCGGAAAAAATTTTGCAATAGATAAAGATGTAACCGGCAGAATTACCCTGACGCTCTCTAAACCTGTGCCATGGGACCAGGCGCTTGACCTGATACTTAAGATGAACCAGCTCGGCCAAACATCTGAAGGAGACATAATACGCATTGCCACTATTGAAACGCTCAAGAAAGAGGGAGACTTCAAGCAGGCTGAAATAATTGCGACGCAAAAAGCCAGAGAAGATCAAAAAGCTCTTGAACCACTTGTTACCGAGTATATTTCCGTTAATTATTCCAATGCAGAAACCGAGATACTACCGCATCTTGAAAAGATAATAAGCAACGATGCTGGAACTGAAACAACGAGCAATAGAGGCGTGCGTGTTACAGCGGATAAACGTACCAATACAATTATTATTACTGATATTGCCGAGAAAATAGAAGAGGCCAGGGAGATAGTCAAGAAATTAGACAAGGTAACACCACAGGTAATGATTGAAGCAAGGATAGTTGAAGCTTCGGACAAATTCTCAAGAGAGATCGGGGTTAATTGGGATACAGGCACAAATGCCGATGGATCAGCTATAATAAGCAGTTCCGCGCTTGGCGCTGACTTAGGCTACAATGCGGCAGTAAACTTTCCTTTTGCGTTGCTTCCACAAGCTAGTGCTGCAACAATGGGTTTTAGTGTTGCTGGTTCTCAGTTTGTATTAAATGCCGCTATAGACGCATATGAAACGCAGGGAGATCTTAAGGTAGTTTCTTCTCCAAAGATTATAACCCTCGATAACAAAAAGGCTATTATCAAGCAGGGAGCAAGCTATCCATATCAAGTGGTGGATAGTGAAGGAAATCTTTCAACAGAGTATAAAGAAATTGAGCTGGTGCTTGAAGTTACACCGCACGTAACATCCGACAAGCGCATTTCAATGACTATAAATATCATAAAAGATGATGTTGGAGATTCAACTGCAACATCATCACCATGGTTTACCACAAAAGAAGCAACAACAGAACTTTTAGTTGATGATGGAAATACAATTGTAATAGGCGGCGTAATAAAGACAACAAAACATACCTATGAAAGTGGAGTGCCGTGGTTGTCAAAAATTCCTGTTCTTGGCTGGCTTTTTAAAACAGAATACAAAAAGGACTACAAGGAAGAGCTGCTGATATTTATTACCCCAAAGATAGTTCAGCTTGAACAGCAGAACAACAATAAAAACAAATAGAGACCTTTCCAACCCCCCCTTTGTCCAATTGAGTGCTGAGATTCCTGCGCCCCAATCGGGTCGAGAATAAGCTCCGCCAGGGTAACATAAAAGCAAAAACTTCAAAGAGTTCATTGTGAGTAGGGATTGGTTTGACAATATTGTGTTGTAACCTGATTTTGTCTTGACAATATTCGGTTGCAGCCTTAAATTGTCAATCATGAAAAAGAGAAAATTATACGAAAATATCTGGAAAATCCTTTTCGCGCATAAGCAAATGGTTTTTATTGCCGGACCGCGGCAGGCAGGCAAAACCACATTTACGCAGATTCTGGCTGAAGATTGCAATAATTCACTTTATTTTAACTGGGATATTTTTGATGAAAAGCGAAAACTGATAGAAAACCCGTTTTTTTATGAAGAAGTTCATCGCAAAGACAATTCTTTGCCGCTTATAATATTTGATGAGCTGCACAAATACTCAAACTGGAAAAATTATCTTAAAAGTGTATATGACAGGGACAAGGGCAATTATAAATTTATAGTATCCGGCAGCGGAAGACTGGATATGTATCAAAAAGGAGGGGATTCATTAGCCGGAAGATATTTTATTTTTTATCTATGGCCGTTTACCCTTGCCGAACTCGCTGGGAATAATCTTTCCTTTAAGCAATTCCTGTCTAATCCCATTAAAGTTCGTACCTGTCCAAACAAAACGCAACCCACGTGGCAGAGATTAAGTCAATTTAGTGGATTTCCTGATCCATACCTTAACAGAACAAATCAATTTTATCAGATCTGGTCAACCACCTATAGAAAAAAGCTCTTACGCGAAGATATTCGTGATCTTGCATCGCTTCGCAGTATTGAAAATGTGGAAATACTCTTTTCTCTTCTGCCTTCCAAAATCGGCAGCCCACTGTCAATGGCAAGCCTTGCCAGAGATATGAATGTTTCATTTGACAGTGTTAAAAAATGGATTGGGCTTTTTGAAAACTTTTTTATGGTTTTCAGAATATCTCCGTGGAGCCGCAAAATACCCAGAGCCATAACTAAAGAGAAAAAACTGTATCTCTTTGATTATGCAGGAATTGAATCTCCTGCAGCAAAATTTGAAAATATGGTTGCTCTGGAACTTCTTCGAGCCATATCAAACTGGAATGATCTTGGGTTAGGGAGTTTCTCTTTGCATTATCTAAGAAACAGGGAAAAGGAAGAGGTCGATTTTTTACTTTCAAACAACCACAAGCCTTTCCTGCTTATTGAAACTAAATTATCAGATGATCATGCAGCAAAGAGTCTGATAAAATTTCAAAAAGTTCTCAATATTCCGGCAGTTCAGCTTGTCAACAGGGTCAATATCTGTAAACTTATTTCCAATAATGATTTGAAAATAATGATAATCAGCGCAGATCACTGGCTGTCATTGCTGCCCTAATCTTTCAATTTCTTTTTGAGCATCAACTGCAAGGGGGCTGTCAGGAGCAAGCTCGATAACCTTGCTGTAAGCGTCTAACGCTTTTTTGTATTTCCCCGACAATCTGTAAGCATCAGCAAGATCCAGATGTAATTCCGCAGTATTCGGCGAATTTTTTACTGCTTTTTCAAGAGCTGCTATTGCTTCGGAAATTCTTCCCGTCGCGATATATGTTTTGCCGAGGCCGCTTAAAGCCCTTGCAAACTTCGGTTCCATCTTAAGTGCGTCTTTATAATACTTTTCCGCAAGATTATACTCTTTTTTATTATAATATGCCCACCCCATGTTTGAAAGAGGATAGTGAGGAGTAACATAGAGAAGATCTCCCGTGATTTCCTTAAAACAGGCAATAGCATCATCCCACCTGTTTTGCGCAAGATAAGCTACACCGAGGCTGTTCTTTGCGGGAGTATAGTCGGGTTTTATTTCAACGGCCTTCTTAAAACGATTAATAGCAAGGTCGATTCTTTTTTTTGCCATATAAACCAGCCCCAGGTCGTATTGAAGATGCGGGTCCTCGCTATAAAGTTTTTCCGCTTCAAGGAGTTTGCCCAGAGCTTTTGTATAAGCCCCCTCTCTTATGTATGCCTCGCCGAAATTTCTTATAGCTTCTTCCTGATTTTTTCTTACTTCTAAATTTGCTACGCATGAAGCAAGAAAAAACACCAGCAAGATAGATACTGCCAACATAAAACTATTTGCTTTCATTTTCATATTTAAAAGTCCTTTACTCGTTACTCGTTATTTCCACTTAGTACATGTATTCTTAAATACGATTACGTATAATTATAGGTTCATTGTCCAATTTTCAGGAAACCTAAAGTGCCTAAAGTTAATG
>CAYYMU010000018.1:0-20507 GCA_964472445.1 uncultured Desulfobacteraceae bacterium | reverse complement strand
GCATCCGCCGCTTTTTATTTTTCGGAAATGACAAAGGCAAGAACGCTCCTTGAGGCAATGGCTGAATCGGCAAGAAAGAGCCATATTGTAAAGATACCACAATATTTGAAGGAAAAAGAACAATCTCTGCTTAATCAGCTCGCAGCAACAGACAGCCAATGGGAAGACGCTTATAAAAAGGGGGAAGCTGCCTTAAACAGGGTTAAAGGAAGAAAGAGAATCCTTACAGATGAACTTGACAGTCTGATAAAAGAATTAAGGCAAAACCATCCCGGATACGCAGCCCTTCATTATCCCAAACCTGTTTCTCCTGAGGATCTGCCTCTTAAAGAAAATGAGGTTTTGCTTGAATATGCCATTGGAGAAGACGCGGGATATCTGTTTGTGGTGAGAAAAGGCGGCGTAAAGAGGCTGATCAAAATACCCATCACAAAGGAAGAGCTTGAAGAGAAGATAAAAGCGTTTATAGAGCCGATGAACACAAAAGAATATGAGAAATTTTCCGTAAAAGAGGCAACGGCTCTTTATGCCCTTCTGCTTTCAGAGGCGGCAAAGGATGTTAATGAAAATGAAAAAATAATAATAGTTCCCGACGGGATACTCGGACTTTTACCTTTTGAAGCGCTGGTGATAGAGGAAGAAAAGGATGGAAAAGACAGTTTATATGTGGGCGACAGATACGCTATAAGCTATTATCAATCAGCATCTGTTTTATCCATCCAAAGATCACTAAAATACATCAACCCTGAAAAACCGCTTTTTGCTTTAGGGAATCCAGTATACAGCGATAAAGATCCTCGTTATATTGCGTGGAAAAAGAGAGAAGAAGAACCTGCCGTTGCAAATTTAAAGAAATATGCTTTTCGCGGTCTTGCAATAAAAGCAAAATGGGGAAAGACCACTGAGGCAGGCATAGGCAACAAGGTGGAATTTCCACCACTTCCTGAGACGGAAATCGAAGTGAAAGAGATAGCAAAGATAATGGGTGTATCCCCGGAACCCCCGGATGTTCTGCTCTCGGTTTCAGCTAATGAAACAGAAGTCAGAAAGGCTAATCTTGAAGAATACAGATATATTCATTTTGCCACCCATGCCTCCTTGCCGGGGATGGTTCAGGGGGTAAATGAGCCTTTTATACTTCTCAGTCAGGTAGAAAATCATGGAAGCGATGATGGATTTCTCACTTTAAGCGATGTTCTGAACTTAAAACTTAATGCAGATATGGTGGTACTATCCGCATGTGTCACGGGCGTTGGCAAAGAGGTAGAGGGGGAAGGAGTGGTGAATTTTGCAAGGGTATTTCAGTATGCAGGAGCAAAGGCTGTAGTGGTAAGCCTTTGGGAGGTAGCATCAGAACCGGCAGTGGAATACATGAAAATATTTTATGGTCATTTAAAAGCCGGCAAAAGCAGAAGCGAGGCATTGAAGTTTGCAAGAAATGAAATAAAAACAAAATACCCGAATCCGTTCTTTTGGGCCGTGTTTATACTTCACGGAGAAGGTTAAAATAGATTTTCCCGGATGCTATTCCGAAAAAGTCTTGGTTATTTCGGAATTTATGTCAAAATAGTCGTTATGAAGCGATATCTGACAAAATATATTCAGGAAGATTTGGGCAAGAAAATTATACTACTGAAAAGGTACCAGGCTCCTTGTCATCAACATTGATAAGCAGTTATCTCAAAGTTTTACACAAGTATCTGCACTGGAGTTAGCGAATGATCTTGCCTTCCCATAAGTCACTCAGGAAATTTCTATACGGCATTATTCGTATCTTGCCATGAATTCTTTCTTCCCTCTCATTGCATACAACTAATGCCTTGCGTGGCGAATATTCCTCTATAAATGCTTTCAGTGGCTGCAAATCTCTTTTCTCGATACGGGTCGAGCCTTTTATTTCGATGGCTACATCGCCTCCGCCCAGCACAAAATCGACTTCCAAACCTGATTTTGTTCTCCAGAAATTGATTTCATAATCGATTTCATTGTAGGAATTATAAGCCTCAATCTCCATCAAAATAAAATGCTCAAATGCTTTTCCGAACAATTCACCCTTTTCTTCCTCAATATGTCGTTTTGTTATGGCGCCCGCAACCCCCACATCAAACAAGTAGAATTTTGCCGCTTTGCTGATAACCTGCCGGTTTTGTCTCCTCTTAAAAGGTTCTATCATAGTGCCGAGAAGAGTATCCACAAGGATCTGATAATACTCTTTTACAGTCTTGGAATTTACACCGCAATCACGCGCTATATTGGAATAATTTGTAAGCTCTCCGTGAGAGTACGCCATGGCATCAAAGAATCTCGAAAATGCTGGAATGTTCCGAGTTAACCCCTCATCAAAAACTTCTTCTTTTAAATAATCTTGTGTATAGGCTCTTAAGGATTTCTTATAGTTTTTCTTAAGATAATGATCCGGTATCATACCGCAATTTAATATTTTCAAAAGATTCCAGTTCTCCAGTTCAAACGTAACAAATGGAAACATCTCATAACGCCATGCCCGGCCACCAAGAAGGTTAGCCTTTCCTCTTTTCAGCTTTCGTGCGCTTGATCCACACAACATAAAACTCAAGCCCTTATTTTCAATCAGCCAATGCACTTCGTCCAGGAGTTGAGGAATTTTCTGTACTTCATCCAATATCACAGGGTAATTTAGAATATCATCTTCATTTGCCAGTAGCCGTTCCCGCAAAAGAGCAGGTTTCTTGGAGAACTCAAGAAACAGATCGGTTTGAAGAAAATTATACACAAGGCTGTTCGGAAAGATTGCTTTCAGATAAGTCGATTTTCCTGTTTTTCTTGGCCCCCATAAAAAAGCGGACTGCCCTGGTGGGAGATCGATATTCAGGATTCTCTTGATATTTTCCATTTTTGCACATTGCTCCAGTTTAGTTAAACTAATTAGGAATATAGTACGAATCGGTATGGCGGTCAAGAAAAAATATCATTTAAGAATCTTCCCAAGAATATATTTAGCAAAGCGGACTTTTACTGTTTAAACTATTCAAGAACCCATTTTTATTTTATCCTGAAAAACTTGGTCCTTTGGGCCAGGCCAGAGTTCTCCGGCTCTGCCTGAAGAAACGCTGCAAGAGTTTGCAGTGAACTAAAGTTTAAAATGAATTAAATTTAAGCAATTCTGTCAATTATATAAAATCAGTGGAGCGAAGCGACTCTATAACTTTAGGCACTTTTTACTTTTATGGGCAACCAAAAGCCGATAAAAGCAGAAGTGAGCCCTTAAATTTCATGGCGAAGGTTAAAAGGCATGCAATGATTAAAACTCGATCCTTATGTCGTTCGACCAGATCAGAAAACGGTGAGTTTTGAAATTACTTGTAAAGATTTAGGAATAAATTGTATAAGATTGGAATTGAATGTCAGTCTGTTTTCTTATTTTAATTCCAGCTTTGAGAATGTACATGTCCAGTAAAACAGTTTTGAAAATACATTTATGTTTTATCCTCTGCCTGTTGCTCTTAATGACAGGATGCGCGACGCCTTTGATGCAGGCTGCAAAATCAAACGATATTAAAAAGGTAGAAAATCTTTTAAATAAAGGAGTTGATGTAGATGAAACTTGGCTTGATTTTACGGCTCTGCAGTTTGCGGTGGATTACAATTCTTTAGAAACGGCTCGTCTTTTGCTCGATAAAGGTGCTGATGTGAATAAGGGTATGTCCAATACATGGCTACCGATTCATGCGGCTGTCCGTGACGGTAATGCAAGGATGGTGAAAATGTTGCTTGACTACGGAGCAGATGTGACGACAATTAATCCTCTCAATAAAACGCCTCTTGGAATGGCCGAAGAAAAAGGTTATTCGGTTATAGCCAGTATGCTCAGGGAAGCTGAGCAAAAAGAGTATAAAAGCCTTTATGCAAAGGAAAGCGATCAGAAGTCTGGAAAAATCCTACGCGGAGAAACTCCTAAACCCACAATTGTCAAATCCGACGTTGACGATCTTCCTCAGGTGCAGGCAAAGCCGAACAAAAACGCCTATGCAATCGTCATCGGGGTTGAGAAATACCGCCAGAAGCTGCCGAAGGCTGACTTTGCCCGTCATGACGCAACTGTTATGGCAAAGTACCTCGAAAAAGTTATGGGGTATCCCGGAGAAAATATAGTTACACTTCTGGATGACAGGGCACTGAAAAGTGACATGGAAAAGTACTTTGAAAAGTGGCTTTCAAATAATGTCGAAAAAGAGGGCACTGTCTTTGTCTATTATTCAGGCCACGGAGCCCCGAACCCGAACACGGGGGATGCCTACCTGGTGCCCTATGATGGTGATCCTCCTTTTATAGAACAGACAGGGTATTCATTGAAGCGGCTCTATAAAAATTTAAACAAGCTGCCTGCCAAGGAAATCGTGGTTGTCCTTGATTCCTGTTTTTCAGGCGCGGGAGGCAGAAGCGTTATTGCAAAAGGCGCCAGGCCACTTGTTATGAACATTGATAAGCAGGTGTTTCACAGTGACAGGATTGCAATTCTTTCCGCCTCATCGGGGAGTCAGATAAGCTCGACCCATGAGAAGGAGGGGCATGGTCTCTTTACATACTTCTTGCTCAAGGGAATAAAGGACGGTAATTCTGAGCTTGGAACACTCTACAATTACCTTAAACCGCAGGTGGAAAGGATTGCGAGGAAAACGTATAATAACGAGCAAACTCCAGGGCTGATCGCTCCGAAGGGGCTTTTGAACCTGATACTTTACAACCGCTAACTGCAAGAGGTGGGTTATGAAAAAAATATTTAATGCCGTTTTTATCTTATTTTTCTTAATCTTGCTGGAGGGATGTGCACCAGCCTTGTATAAGGCGGCATTTGTGGGAGACATAGAGACTGTAAAAACTTTGCTCGACCAGGGTGCCGATGTGAATGAAAAAGGTGGAGGCGGGCTATTAAATGACGGTCATGCTTTGAAAGCTGCTGCCTTTTCGGGTCGCGCTGATGTGGTGAAGCTTTTGCTTGACAGAGGCGCTGATGTGAATGCAGCAGGAGGTAATATGGGTTGGACAGCCTTGAGTTCAGCAGCATGGCATGCACATACTGATATTGTGAACCTCCTTATAGATAGAGACGCTGATATAAATAAGGCAATTAGGGGATTGAGCAAGGGCGTAGGGACAAAAAACGCTATTGAGCTTCTTAAGGAAATCAAAAGAGAAAGAGTTGCCAGCCAGCCTGTAACACATCCGAGCCCTCAAAGTCTCACCAAAGAAGACCTTGCAAACATCGTTAAATCCTTAGTTGAAGATGCAAAAAAGTCTCAAAATAAAGACATAAAGACAGTCTCCGCTGTTCAATCAGATATAGACAAACCCTTTTTCAGCAAGGCTTCAAAAATCATGGGTGACAATGATTATGCAATTATCATTGGTATTGAAGGTTATAGCAGTTTGCCGAAATCTGATTATTCTTACGACGATGCCAAACTGGTAAAAGATTACCTCAAGGCTTTGGGTGTAAAAGAGAGAAATATCGAATTGCTGACTGATGAAAAGGCAACGCTGTCAGGGATAATGAAATCGATCGAGGCATGGCTGCCGAACAAGCTCAAGAAAGGCGGGAAGGTATTTGTCTATTATTCGGGCCACGGCTCTCCTAATCCGGTAACAGGCGAGGCTTACATCGTTCCCTATGATGGCGACCCCAATTATCTTGATGTTACAGGATATCCTCTGAAAAGGCTGTATGAGAAACTGGGACGGCTGCAGGCATCCGAAGTCATTGTTGTTTTGGACTCCTGTTTTTCCGGTGCAGGCGGAAGGAGCGTCCTTGCCAAAGGAGCGCGGCCATTAGTTATGACATCACAGAGCATGGTCATGCCCCAGAACATGGTAGTCCTGTCAGCAACTCAGGGCACGCAGATAAGCACTTCGTCTCAGGAAAAAGGTCACGGAATATTTACATACTATTTCCTCAAGGCGCTTAAAGACGGCAAAAAATCTGTCTCTGAAATCTATGAACATATAAAGCCATACGTAGAAGACGATGCAAAATCAATAAATGTCCAGCAATCACCATGCATCAATCCGAATTTAGAGAGATTAACAGGAAAGTTTTTATTAAGAAAATAAAACAGAGGGAATCAAAAACCGTTATGAAAAAGATTAGAAGACTATTTTTATTGTTTTTAGGATTGATGCTTTTGTCAGGTTGTGTTTCGGCTTATAAACCAGGAGGGTCTCTGGGAATAACGGGATCTATGGGAATAAATATTGGTGGTATGGTTAATATCGATGGTCTTATTGTCCAGCAATATAATTTAAAAAGTAAAGAAGGAGTTTTTATAACAGATGTTATTAAAAATTCACCAGCAGAAACAGGAGGATTAAAAAGAGGAGATATTGTTCTAAGCTTTGATGGGAAGAAGATTAAAAGCGTAGAAGATTTACAAAAGATAATACGGAGAAGAGCAGATAAAGAAGTTGATATTGAAATTATAAGAAATAAGAAGAAAAAAATTTTGGAAGCAAAAGTTGGGAAAAAAGAAATAGTATGGAAAAAAGATTGGTTAGATGTAAAAGCGGCAAAAGAAGAAGATTCTGGTGATGCTCAGGTGAAAAAGGGTAATCTTCGAGAGGCATCAGAACACTATGCTGCTGCTTTAAAAGAAAATGTATCATCAGATGCTGGTTTTCGTATAAAAGAAAAAATTAAAGATGCAAAAAATAAATTGGAAGGATTATTTAAAACGCTTAAAGGGCATACGAAAAGTGTGAGATTAGTATTATTTTCGCCAGATGGGAAATATATTGCATCAGCAAGTGAGGATAAAACAATAAAGTTGTGGTTAGTAGCATCAGGTGAATGCTTAAAGACATTGACAGGACATAATAGTACTTTGAAATCACTATCATTTTCACCGGATGGGAAATATATTGCATCAGGAGGTTATGATAGAACAATAAAGCTTTGGGAAGTAGAAACAGGCAGGTGTATAAAGACACTAAATGCCCGCCAAGTATCCTTTTCACCAGACGGGAAATATTTTGCATCAGCAAGTCAGGATAAAACAATAAAGCTTTGGGAAGTAGAAACAGGCAGGTGCATAAAGACACTAATAGGGCACACTCAGAATGTGGAAGTCGTATGCTTTTCACCAGATGGCAGATATCTTGCCTCAGCATCAGGAGGATGGGATGATAAATCAATAAAGATCTTGAGTATGGATGATTACAAATGCATAAAAACACTTAAACATTATGCTTTTTATAGCTTGGAATCACTATCCTTTTCACCAGACGGGAAATATATCGCATTAAGAAGTTATGATGAAGGAACGTTGTGGAAAGTAGCAACAGGCAAACGCATTAAAGAGATATCAAAACCTGCTTTATTATCCTTTTCACCAGGCTGGAAATATATTGCCTCAACAAATCGTGATAAATCAAAAATAATAGAGCTTTGGGAAGTAAAAACAGGAAAGCTTGTAAATACACTCAGCGGGCATGCCAATACCTTGAAATCACTATCTTTCTCGCCGGATGGCGAATATATTGTGTCAGGAAGTGCTGATAAAACAATAAGATTGTGGGAAGTAGAAACAGGAGATTGTACAAAGACATTTAAAGGGCATACTGGTTATGTAAATTCACTATCATTTTCACCGGATGGGAAATATATTGCATCAGGAAGTTCTGATAAAACAATAAGATTGTGGCTTAATCCTGCTGATTTGTTGTTGTTTGAATTCGTATATATAAATAATTCTGACACAGAACTTAAAAGCACTACCGGTAAAGTTTTAACAAAACTGCCAAAGGGAACAAAGTTAAAATTAGAAGACAAAAAAGATGATTATTTATTTGTTAAGGTTAGTGAATCATTAAAGGGTTGGGTAAATAAAGAAAATGTATCTCGTGAAAAACCTGATTTAATGAAACCATCAATACGAATTATTGAGAAATCATTTAAAGACCCTGATATTTATTTAAAAGGAGTTGCTTATGATGATTGCAAAATAAGGTATGTAAAACTGGGTAATATAGATTTAAAAAAGGGAAGTTTTGAAGTTAAAAAAGGAAATTTCGGAGATGTTTATCCATTTGAAGTAAATGTAACAATTTCACCCGGCATGAAACTCGAATTAAAAGCAGAGGACAAGAGCAGCAAGATAACAATCATTCCCATTAATATTGAGGAACAAATAATAGATTATACTCCTGAATATGTTCAGCTTGAAGTAACGCAAGGAACATCTGTAATGAAAGAACCTTCAGATTCAGCAGGAATTCTTAGCAGGGTTAGCAAAAGAACAGTTCTTGTTGCGGTGGGTCATAAGGATGACTGGTATTATCTTGAAGGTGGAGGCTGGATTCATAATCATGTTGTTAGAGAAAAAGAGACCGCAATCGCAAAGCAGCAGTTCCTTGCTGGAGTTGATTTAAAAGTTGAAAAGCAAACAGGATCACCCAGGATATTAAAAGAACCGGTTGATGTGGATACTGATATACCACAGGCATTAAAGCAAAATGAAAATGGGATATGTGTAATATTTGGTATTGAGAAATACAAATATGCACCAAAGGCAACTTATGCAGATCATGATGCATCAATATTTTATAAGTATGCAAAATCAGTATTTGGCATACCTGAGAGAAATATTTATCTAAGAACAAATGAAGGTGCTACCAAAGGAGAATTTGACAAGGTATTTGGTAAAAATGGCTGGTTATCAAGAAGAATTGAAAAAGGTAAATCAGATGTTATAATCTATTTTTCCGGTCACGGCGCACCTGATTTTAAAGCCCAAAAGCAATATCTTATACCTTATGATATTGATCCCAATTATCCACAAACCGCATATTCAATAGATAACATTTACAGAGCTCTTAGTGATTTAGATGCAAACTCTGTAACCGTATTTTTAGATGCATGCTTTTCAGGTGTATCTCGAGAAGAAGAGATGTTACTTGCCAATGCACGCCCAATAGTAATACAAACAAAAAATCCAATTGTTTTTAAAAATATAACTGTATTTACGGCATCAACAGGAGCACAGATATCTTCCGGATATGATTCAAAGAGGCATGGATTGTTTACTTATTTCTTATTAAAAGGACTTAGAGGCGATGCAGATTCGGATAAAAATAATAAAACAACCGTTAAAGAACTTTTTAACTATGTTAACCAAAATGTAAGGACTCAGGCGAAATACATTGACAGGGAACAGACACCACAGGTTCTACCCGTACCAAGCGATAAGGTACTCATCAAGAGTAAATGATAATCGTTCCAAACAACCAGTTGAGCCGACAAATAATATTTATAAAGTGAAAAACATGAAAAAACTTTTAGTAATTTTCTGCATACTTATCCTCCCTGTTTGTTCTTTCGCCTCAGAAAAACCTGTATGGGTGGAGGCAAAGGGAGAAGCTTATCTTGGTGAAATTGACACACCGAAAGAAGTGAAAGCAAGAGCCAGGAGGGATGCTCAGAAGAACGCGCTGGAACAGGCGGTAGGGGTTTTCATCAAGTCCCATACCCTCGTATCAAACAGCCAGTTAGCGGAAGACTTGATATATGCCTCTGTGAGAGGACAGATAGAAAAGTCTGAGATACTTCACGAGGGATGGGACACGAAAGAGAGGAGCCTTTACAGGGTAAAGCTTAAGTCTCTCATCAAGCCGGTGTATCCCGAAAAAGGAAAAGGGCTTTCCGTTAAGGCGTATCTTTCCAAAACAGACCTGAAAGAGGGTGAGGAAGTCAGGATATTTTATGAGGCGAGCAGCAACTGCTATCTGTATATCTTTTCCATTGCCTCAGATGGCTCGGTAACTCTGCTTCTGCCAAACTCGATCCACAAGGAGAATTTGATAAAGGCCGGAAGAGCTTACGAATTTCCAACTTCCGGAAGCGCGATCAGCCTGAAAGCCATGTTCCTCACCGGCTATAAGGGAAAAATTGCGGAAGAACGGATCAAACTGATCGCCACCAAAGAAAAGGAGGGGATTTTATCACTCGGTTTTCATGAGGGGATGTTCAAGGCCTATGATTCTCGGTCAACAGGAATGATCAGTGATCTTGTAAAGAGACTCAACAGAATAGATCCGGACAAATGGACGGAAACAACTGCAGTTTATACTCTTACAAGATAATTCCGTTAAATATTATGCTGGCATGGGAACAGGCGTCTGTTTTACTTTAAACAGGGTGTAGTGAATTTAATTATGATGTGATGTATTTCATTGCAATTTTTATATTAAGTAAATTATAACAGAAGTGTAAAAATGTTTTTGTGACTACTCGGGTAGGCTGAAGGCTAATAACCTGAGCAGTTACATGCTTTTTATGCGAGGCTGTCAATATCATAAAAAGGAAATTATTCATATTATGAGCATAATAAAAAAATCTTTATTGCTGATAATCATGTTTGCAAGCCTTTATCTTGTCGGATGCGTAGCTGTCGGCAAAAAAACTGCAATTGTTTCCGGTATACAGACCGCCTTTAAAGGAACTTATAAAGTTGATCCATACATGGAAAAACATATGCCGCATACTGTGGCTGTTCTTCCCTTTGTTGATGAATCAAAAAGCAAAAAAGGGGCTGAAGAGGTGCGCAGAGGTTTTTATAACCATCTCAGCTCCATTCCATATAAAGACATGGAACTGTTTCGTGTTGACCACCTGCTGAGAAAAGCAGGACTTGTCGACCCTGTTGATATATACAAAACGCCGCCTGAAAAGCTTAAGGAAATCCTCAATGTAGATGCGGTTATTTTTGGAACCATATCAAATTTTGACAAGTTTTTTGCAGGAATATATTCACAGGTATCTGTAGGCGCTGAAATAAAGATGTACGATACTCAGGGACACTTTTTGTGGTCAGGCCAGCATGTAGCGCGCATACATGAGGGAGGCATCTCCGTCACACCTGTTGGCATTGTTGCTTCAATTATTGCTGCTGCCATGAATATAAGAGATATACAACTGCTTAGAGCATGCGACGATCTTTTCAGAGATATGGTCAAAACAATCCCAGCGGCGAAATACGCCGAAATGCTCAAAAAACCGCATATTGAGATGCTGGCGCAGGATTCAAAAGGAAAGCCTAAAAAAGCCGGCGATATAATTAAAGTTGCATTAAAAGGTGATCCAGGGATGCAGGCATGGTTTGATATCAGTGGCTTTAAAAAGGGCATTGATATGAAAGAAGTTGAACCCGGTGGATATGTAGGGTCTTACAGGGTAGTTCCGGGAGACAATATAAAGGATGTTTTTGTTACAGGTTATTTATCCGATAATGCTGGCAATACAACAAGCTGGGTTGATGCAACCCAAACCATAACCCTTGATACAACTCCTCCTGATAGCCCAAAAAATTTAACAGCCACGGGTCGTGATAATAAAATCTTATTAATATGGGATAAAAACACAGAGGATGATCTTTCAGGGTATATAGTTTACAAAAGCGATACTCCGCTAAGCGGTTTCAAAAAGATAGGTCAGACTGAATTTGCCGAATTTGAGGATAAAAATGCAATAAATTTAAAAGCCTGTTATTATAAAATTTCGGCTGTTGACCCGGCCGGGAATGAAAGCACCAGGGATGGGTCCGTTACTGGCACGGCAGTGCCTCCGGGCCCTACTTATGTAAAAGGAAAACTGGAAAAAAATACAATATGGTACGCTGGAGCAAGCCCATATATTATTGAAGATACAGTAATTGTTTCGGAAAGATCCTCTCTTTTAATTGAGCCGGGCACAATAATTAAATCCACTGGAGGAGGCCTGGTTATTAAAGGCGGAATAATTGCAAAAGGCGCCCAAAATCAAACAATTAGTTTTTCATCGGACAATGATAATGCCTGGGAAGGAATCATCTTTGACAATGTTAAGGTTGATAAGAATCTGCTTGAATTTTGCTATCTTAACAATGCAACCAAAGGTGTTGAAATCAGATCATCATCGCCTGGAATTAAAAACTGCGAGTTTGTAAAAAATAATACAGCAATTAAAATTGTCGGAGGTTTTTCAAACCCAAAAATAGAAAACTGCATAATACACGACAACAGCGCTGCTGGTATTGAGATTTCAGATGGGGCAAAGGCATTTATTGAAAACAACTCAGTAAAAAATAACAAAACAGGATTTCTTATTCAGGATTCAGGAGCTGTTTCAGTAAAAGGCAATTTAATAATTAATAATAAAGGCTGCGGTATTATTATTAAAAACAGCCAGGCTGTTATATCAGAAAACAATATTTATGATAATGTCCTGTCAGACATTAAAGGGATATTTCATGGTAAAGCTGCAGATGCAAATAATAACTGGTGGGGTAAAACTGACTGGCGTAACTTTTTGAACAATACCAGCGGCCGGATAAATATCAAAACCATACTTGACGGCCCATATCCTGATGGGAAATCAATCGCTATACCTGTTATAACAAAGGCTCCTGACAAAAATATTGATGCTGATTCTATTTTTGCGTTTTCTAACAGCCCTTACAGAATAACAAAAAATCTGATACTGGATAACGGCGCAACACTCTATATCCAGCCGGGAGTTAAGCTTTTATTCGACAAACAAGTTTCGATTCTAATAAAAAACGGCGGCATAGCTGCCAGAGGAACAAAAGATAACCCGATTGTATTCACATCATCAGGATATTCTCCTTCGCCAGGGGATTATTTACATGCTGCATGTTTTTCAGAGCCAACCAGAGTCAGCAGTTTCTTTAAATACTGTAAGTTTGAATATGCCACAACAGCCATTGATGTGTGCTATGGCATGCCTGAAATTACTTTTTGTTACATTGCAAATAATTCTCAAAGTGGTATTAGATGTGGAAATGATGCGGGCCCGAGAATACTATATAATACGATTTCAAAAAACATGGGCACTGGCGGGATAGAATGCGTAGGCATGTCAAAGCCGGAAATTCATCATAATAATTTTATTAAAAACGCTGTTGCGATTCAATCTTTTTCAACTATCTATATAGATGCCCGCAACAATTTCTGGGGCAAGGCGCCTCCTGACAGCACAGTAATATGGGGTGAAAATATAAATACAGATCCATGGCTTGAAGCGCCTGATATGGATGCATTTTCTATTACACAAGAGAAGGAAGAACCAACTGTTTTCACCACGGAGGACACAAAGAATTAGTTACAAGTGCCTAAAATGCCTAAAGTATATTAAAGTGCGTAAAGTTAAGGTGTTTTGTCTATTTTAAAGCCTGCTTTGGCGCTAACTAACTACCGGCCAGCATAGTGAGCCCTTTGAAAAATGTTCAATTTTGTTCAAGTTCAAGAAGGGCAAAAATTTTAAACGTATGAATACATTGAGTATTTCGAGGCTTAAAATTTGAGCCTGACGCCGAAATTGAGCAAAAGAGGGCGTTTTGCAAAGTTCTCATAGTAGGCCTGAGCTAAGGTGTTAAAATGAATAGAAGATATTTTATAAAGTTTTTAAGTCAAAGTGCTCTTGTTTCTTATGGTCTTATGACCTGCCCTGTTTTGGGCTGGGCTTCAAGTGCATTTGATCTGGCTCTTGAAGGACAGAATCTGATCCAGAAAAAAGATTTTCCAAAAGCAATTAAAGCTCTTCAGGAAGCTGTTCGAATAGATCCTGAAAGTGACTGGGCGTTTGGTCTTCTTGGACGGGCACATCTTGGACTCAGCCAAAAAGCAGAAGCTGTGGCTGCATTCAGGAAGGCTGTAGGCCTGAATCCTTCTGATACATATTCCAGAATGATGATCGAAATCATAACACAAAAACCATTGCCTAAATCCGTAAAAAAGGAAAAACCTCTTACACCTCTTGAAAAAGAGGCAAAGCATGAAGAAGAAGCAATACTTAACAAACTGCGTGCTGAAAAAGGGCTGGGCTACAAAGTAAAGCGAGTTGTCATTGATGCGGGTCATGGTGGATTCGATCCAGGTGCTGTTGGAAAAAACGGGCTTAAAGAAAAAGAAATAACCCTGGCCCTTGCGATAAGCCTGCATGAAAGGCTGAAAAAAGAAGGAAACATCAAATCGTTTTTAACAAGAACCGGAGACTATTATATTCCGTTGAGCGCCCGAACGGTTGCGGCAAATCAGTTTCAGGCCGACCTTTTTATAAGCATGCATATCAACGCAAATAAAAACAGACAGCCCAGCGGTTCGGAAACATATTTTTGCTCTGAAAAAGCTTCAAGCGCAGAAGCTGAAAAGGTGGCTGCCCTGGAAAATTCAGTGCTCAAATATGATGAACACTACAAGAAAAAACAGGGCTATATAGATATTGAAGAAATTCTGTTTAAGTTTGAGCAGAATCTTAACTGGAGCGAAAGCGGAAAGTTTGCAAAGGCTTTTCAAGAACGTTTTAGGAAAAGATTGCCTCTTAAGAGCAGGGGAGTCCATTCAGCTAATTTTTATGTTCTGCGCAGAGCTAAAATGCCTGCAATACTTCTTGAAACAGGATTTATATCAAATCAGAATGATGAAGCCATGCTCAAACAACCTGCCTTCAGAGAAAAAATTGTGGATGCAGTGGCAAGGGGGCTTGTATGAAAAACAGTGGTCAGTGGTCAGGAATCAGGGGTAAATGTATCTTCTTTGCTATTATGCTGTTTTTTTGCTGGACAGGTGTTGTTGCAGCAACAGATGTAAATGAACTCATATTCCAGGGGGCTGACTACCATTACAAAGGGAAATTAGATGAAGCAACAGACAAGTTTGAACAGGCAGTAAAACTTGATCCTGAAAATGAATATGCTCATAACCAGCTTGGAATTCTGTATGGGAAAAAAGGCAGTTTTGATAAAGCATTTAAAGAATTTTCAACTGTCATAAATATAGACAGGCAAAATACTTTTGCTTTTTTGTGGACAGGGATTCTTCATCTGCGCAAAGGGGAAATGAATAGGGCCTTTGAAAGATTTAACAAAATAATTCAGATTGATCCCAATAATGCAGATGCATACTATTTCCTTGGAACTATTTATAATTTCAGGCGTAACCCGGTTGTGGCGATCGAATATCTGAAAAAAGCAAGTAATGCCGATTCTGGAGAGGCAGACACTCATTTTCGACTGGCAAGAGCCTTTCATAATGCAGATATGATCGCAAATGCCCTGCTTGAATACAATAGAGCGCTTGAAATCAAACCTTCATATACAAAGGCGATTAATGAAATCGGATGGATTTACTATAATACAGGAAAAAAAGAGGCTGCATTAAAGCAGTGGAAAAAAACTCTGAAAATAAACAGCAAAGACAGAGACGCCATTCTTAATATGGCAAAGGTTTATAATGATCTTGCATGGGATGCCTTTATGTCTAAGGAAAAAGAGGTTGCCTTAACATACTGGCAAAAAACTCTTAACATAAATCCAGGCAATAAAGCAGCAAAATATTATATGGCAAAATACAGTTCAGGAAAGTAAGAGTGGCTGAACTGTTACTAAAAAAGTTTATTTAAAAAAATAAAACATTACACAAGGAGGTATTATGAAAAAGTATGCGATATTAGCAATAGCGTTTGTTGGACTGCTTGTTCTGCCGGCTTCTGTTTATTGTCAGCAATGGCAGGATTTAGTCGAACATCTTGGAAATGGGGATATTAACTGGACTAAAGGAGTTGTTCAGGCAAAGGGTATCGGAGCACCGCCTGAAAAATATTATGGCAAGCCTCAGGCCCGTCCCATGGCTTTAAGAGCTGCAAAATTAGATGCCATGCGTAATCTGCTTGAAGTTACAAAAGGAGTGAAAATCAGTTCAACAACTCTTGTTAGAGACTATGTCGCTGAAAGCGATGTTATTATGTCCCAGGTAGAGGGTATGGTAAAAGGAGCTCAGATAGTACACCAGGAATATATGTCGGACGGTACAGTTGAAGTTACCATACAAATGAGCCTTATGGGAGGCTTTGCGCAACTGGTTCTTCCCAGGGAAATTAAGCAGGTTGAAACAATCAAGCCCATACAGATTGAAAAACCATTACCCCAGGTTGTTGTTGAGCCTTTAGCGCCGGAGCTGGCTCCAAAAATTGCAGCAGAAGTCTTTACGGGCATGGTAATAGATGCAAGAGGCATTAATGCAAGGCCTGCCATGGCGCCAAAAATTCTTAATGAAAACGGCGAAGAAGTTTACGGATCAGCATATGTAAGCCGTGAGTTTGCGGTGCAACAGGGAATGAGCGGATATGCCAAGGATCTTACAGCAGCTCAGGGCAACCCAAGGGTTACAAATAATCCGTTGACTGTTAAAGGTCTGAGAACCGAAGGACCTGGACAGGCTAATATAATCATCAGCAATTCAGAAGCCTCCAGGCTTAAAGGTGCTTCAGAACATCTTTCATTCTTAAAAAAATGCCGTGTGATGATAGTGGTAGATTAGGCGAAAAGCTCGAAAAGTTACTTAAGGAGGAATCATGTTTAACAAAAAAATATTTTTTATATTGGCGGTTGTCAGTTTTTTCTTCTTTTATTCATGCGCGCCAAAGCCTATGGCCCCGAAAGCTGAACTGGATACGCCTGAGCACCATGTTACCAACGGCAATAAATTGCTGAAAGCAGAAAAACTTGACGCAGCATTTCATGAATTTAACAGAGCAAAAGAGCTAAATCCAAAATTTTCACCAGCTTATGTAGGTCTCGGGCTTGTTGATGGATTTAACAATAACTTTAAAAACAGTTTTAACAACATGAAAGAAGCAAGAAAGTATGCGCGTGGAGATGAACAGAAAATAGCGGTTACTGTTGGATTTATGCGTGTTTATATAATGGGTAAAGAAAATGCGGATAAAAACTGGTTTCAGCTTGTTAAGGAAGAGTTTGATAAATCCATGTTAATCGCAAAAGATGTTTCCGGGCCATATTTCTACATGGGTCTGGCCTGTAAAATGTCTTATAAATTTCATGAAGCCGCCAGCCAGTTTTCCAGAGTACTTGAACTTGACAAAGACTATGTAAAAGAAGCTGACAGGGAATATGAAATTGTACAAAAAATCGAAAGAGCCATGCCTGGTTCAAAAATTGGCAAAAAGATTGCTCTTGTCGAAAAAATTACACGTGCAGATATTGCTGCTCTTTTTATCGAAGAACTTGAAATTGATGAGATCTTCAAGAAAAGGACTCCCAAAAGGTTTGATACTGCATTTAAAAGCCCTGAAAAGGAACTTAAGGCTGGAGAATACGTAAAAATTCAGCCGGCAATCGACATTGATGATCACGTGCTGAAGGCTGATATTGATGCTGTAATCAAAATAGGAATCAAGGGGCTTCAACCTTTTCCGGATCACACCTATAAACCCTATCAAACCATAACACGCGCAGAATTCGCAATGATGATAGAAGATATTATTATAAAGGTTACCGGCGTTGACGATCTGGCTACCAGATTTATCGGGAGTGTTTCTCCTTTTCCAGACTTGAGAAATGATCTTCCGTATTTTAATGCTGTTATAATTTCTACAACAAGAGGAATCATGACGGCCATGGATCTTTCAACAGGTGAGTTTGATCCAATAGGTACAGTTTCAGGCGCAGACGCTCTTTTAAGTATTC
This sequence comes from uncultured Desulfobacteraceae bacterium, assembly GCA_964472445.1. Taxonomy (GTDB): domain Bacteria; phylum Desulfobacterota; class Desulfobacteria; order Desulfobacterales; family ETH-SRB1; genus CAYYMU01. The sequence goes on along the minus strand of CAYYMU010000018.1, from coordinate 2,997 downwards.
GTGCACTTAAATCACAACTTTAGTGAGGATTAAAAGGATTAGATAAGGGGTAAGGGATTAAAAAGAATAAGGATTAAGGAGTGTTTGTTCGCAGAGAGATTCTTACTCCTTACTCCTTAACCCTTAATCCTTAATCCTTAATTAACATGGAGTATATTATTATGAGGTTTATTATTAACAGGGTAATGCCTTTGTTTCTTCTTTTTGTTCTTCTTTTTCCATTTTCAGCGCAGGCTGAAAATAATGCTGTTGAGGTAGAAATTCAGGGAGCAGAGGCAAAGGTCACCCTTATTGAAGGAAAGGTTGAGGTAATTAAACAAGGAATGATAAAGCCTCAACCTTTAATGCTGGGGGATTATGTTGCTCATGGCGATCAAATCACTACAAAAAAAGACTCCAGAATAGAGCTTAAGCTGCCTGATAAAAGCTTGATACGCTTTGATGAATTTACAACCTTTGAACTTGTATGTGTTGATTTCGACAAAAAAACCAAAAAGAGAAATATAAATGTAAGCATGCTATTAGGCAAAACATGGGCAAATGTATCAAAAAGGTTCGGGCAAAAAGGACGTTTTGCTGTTTCAACAAAGACAGCAGTTGCCGGTGTGCGCGGCACTGTTTACAGAGTAAATGTTGCTCAAGACAATACTGTACAGGTTAAAGTATACTGGGGAGAAGTCGGAGTAAGCAGCGCCCCGAAACCGGGTACTGCTTCGCAAACTCAGCAAATTATGAAACCGGCCAAAGTGCTGGGACCGCATCCTGTTGCCGGACCACATTCAGTATCAATGGAAGAATGGACATATATCGTAAAATCAATGCAGCAAATTATTATTCTGCCTGACGGCACACCCACAAAACCAGTGCCGTTTCTCGCATCCGAGGACGCAAATGACTGGGTCCTCTGGAACCAGGAGCGGGATAAGAAAAATTAAAACGCGAAGTACATGATTGGAATTTATCCTCAAGTCCTTGTCAATAAAATACGGCAGGTGTTATATCCTTTTGCCCAATTACTGCGTCAGGCTCAAATTTTAAGCCTCGAAATACTCAATGTATTCGTACGTTTAAACCTGATTTAAAATTTGGTCGTCTTCCTTGAACTTGAGCAAAATTGAAGATTTTTCAAAGGTCTCAATATAAGGCGGCTGACGAAGGAAGTTTTTGGAAGAGTTTTATTCTGCCGTTATCGATGAGCTCCTTCTTCCAGGATTATCAGGATATCCCCCCTATATCCCCTATACCCACATACTTGCTTTTCGTTCAGGCACTAATTAACTTGTCTTTCAACGTCGATTAACCATCGGTATAGATCAAAAGCCTGTGTAGTGACTATATTGTCCAAACCTCTTTGCCTGAGTGAATCTTGATAGCGCTGATATGCTTCGTTAGTCAATTGTGTGAGTATATCCTTCTTCATTTTTCCTGTTATAATTTTTCCTTCACTTATTACCTCGCTTACATCTGAGTCGCCTTTCACCTGTTGATACAGGCGATGCAAAAGGCTATACTTATTAAAAGCCCCTTGAGTGGCGGAATCTTTACTTCCTCTAATTTTTAAAAGGCCTTGATAATCCTGATATGCCTCTTTGTACAATTGTTCCAGTACAAGCACCTTCTTCTGTGCATTGCTCAGTTCTACGGCCGTGGCCGTTCTCGTTGGATCTGTTTCGGTGGAAACACCATTAACAATTACTTCTGCCAAAGAAAGATAATTTTGACCGAGTAATTGGATACGAACATAACGGCCGTGGGTTTTACCCAAATTGATACGATTAATGTTTTGGGCTTTTTGCACGGTCCAGCCTTTAATGGTATAACCATTGGCAGTAACAGGACCATTTGGAAACGGTTCTAAGGATACCAGAACCTGAAAATTATCCAACCGCCCAGAACAGCAATCAGTACGATTATAAACCAAAACGTTCTCAAGTTTATAAACCGCCCCCAAATCAATTTCCCACCAAGGATTTTTTTCGTCATTGGTATGAGTAGTCGATCCGCTAAAATAATTACCATCAGTATTACCATCCACAGCAAGCTGCGCCATACCATTATGGCCGGTTGAGGATTGCCGGGCTGGTTTTTTTAAGGACAAATTAGCAAGCATTTTCTTATTGTCTTCGGCTATCTTTTTCGGCCTCGGCTTATCCGGTGTACCGCAGACAAACAAATTTGCCCTGCATGCAACGGGATCATATTTTTCGTGAGCGCCATTGATTGAAATGTTGACATGGGTACAGTTTTTATCTTTTTTGTAAGAAGCGATGTACTGGCCCACAGGAAACTCTGTTTTGGGACCCTTGTATATCGTCCGCCAGTAGCCACCCTGGTAGCGGGCGTGGAGTGTAACATACATCAGTTTTCCGGATACTGCCTCCACACGAAGAATTTCATCGTCTCTCAGAGAGTCGAGCCTGATGGCGACATAATTGCCGCCCAGTTTTTTGGTACGGCTGTTACCGCTGCCATCAGTGTAAACCTGTGTCAGAGTACGACAGCCGTGTTGTACGACTTTAGATTTAGGCCTTTCCGGTGGTGTCAGAACGCGGCCCGGCTTTTCTTGCGCATAATTTCTGCGTGTCCAAATGAGGTCACCCATGTTACCACGGGAGTCACACCAGGTGCCGATCAGTTTATTCGGGCTAACCATTACCGAACTCATAATCGAGTAATATTTAAAACCACTTCCACGAGGATGTTTTTGAACAACGTAAACCAGATTTTTCTGTTTGGAAAAACCCTGACCCTCAAAAATACTGGGGTTTCCGCCAGGGTCACCAATATATTTCCCTATGAATTTGTTTCCCTGACGTGTAAAATTGACTTTATTGGACACTATTTTTCCACTAATAACGCCGTCAATTTTGAAATCATACGTTTTTTCCCAGACACCTTCCAGATAATATCTGTCAACATTTTGAGCAAAAGATATTGAGGTGGTTAAAAATAGAAAAATTATGGATATGACATATTTTCTCATAATTTGGTTCCTTT
>CAYYMU010000017.1:0-20815 GCA_964472445.1 uncultured Desulfobacteraceae bacterium | reverse complement strand
GGCAAAAGGGGAGGTTTTGCAAAGGTCTCGCTTAATCAGGAAGTTAAGCGGCAAACAGGCAAGACAACTATGCGCCTCTGTGCCCTTGCCCCTCTGAGCCTGAGTGGTTATAAAACTTGTATATGATAATAAAAGAAAAAATATCAGTGATGATCAGCGTAGATCGGCGGCTGAATAGTTACATATATATTTAAATGGATTTTTGCCTGATCAGAGAATTTCCGGTCATTGCTTCTGGCTTATCAATGTCCAGAATATTCAAGATCGTAGGGGCGACATCTGAAAGCATTCCTGGTTTCAACTCTATGTTCTTGTGATTATTGGTGACTAATATACAAGGAACAGGATTTAGTGTATGGGCGGTATGGACATGGTTGTTTTTATTTATCATTTCTTCTGCATTTCCGTGATCTGCGATAATTAAAAGAGTGCCGTCCTGGAGTTTCATTTCATCGACTATTTTTTTTACACACTCATCAACTGTTTCGCAGGCCTTGATTGCAGCTTCAAGGATTCCTGTATGCCCCACCATGTCCATATTGGCAAAATTCAGGATAATTAGATTATAGTTATGTGACTTTAAACGCGAAATAACTTCTTTGGTTACAAGAGGAGCGCTCATTTCTGGTTTTAAATCATAGGTCGGCACCTCACGTGGCGAGGGAATAACGCATCTATCCTCAAGCGGAAAAGGTTTTTCTTCGCCGCCATTGAAAAAATAGGTTACATGGGCATATTTCTCTGTTTCCGCAATTCTAAGTTGTGTCAATCCCTGCTCGCTTACCACCTGTCCCAGAATTTTATCCAGATGAACAGGCGGAAAGGCAACAGGCAGATTGAATTTTTTATTATATAAGGTCATGCAGACATATTCGCAAAGTTCTGGAAAAGGTTTTCTTTTAAAGGAATTAAAGGCAGGATCTGTAAAAGCCTGTGTTATTTGTCTGGCACGGTCAGAGCGAAAGTTGAAAAATATAATTCCATCCCCATTTTTTATAATACCTGGTGCCTTGTCATTTTTATCTGTAATTATGATTGGGCGGATAAATTCATCAACTTCTTTTCGCATATAGGCATTTTTTACTGCTTCTACCGGATCTTTTTCTTTTGTTCCCTGACCCAGCGTATAAAGACGAAAAGCTTCTTCTATACGTTTCCATCTACTGTCCCTGTCCATGGCGTAAAAACGGCCGCAGATGCTTGCGATTGAACCAAAGTTGATAGATGTTATATAATCTTGAAGATTTTGAATATATCCTGATCCACTGTCAGAAAGAGTATCTCTGCCATCTGTTATTGCATGTATGTATACACTGCTGACTCCCTTTTGTCTGGCCATGTTTAGCAGCGTAAAAAGATGATTAATGTGGCTGTGCACGCCTCCGTCTGAAACAAGCCCAATCATATGAAGAGAAGAGTTATTGGCCTTTACCTTAGACATTATGGATGTTAATGCCTGATTTTCATAAAATGATTTATTATTAATGGCATTGTTTATCTTTAACAAGTCCTGCAATACTATTCTGCCAGCTCCAATATTTAAATGACCTACTTCGGAATTACCCATAAATCCGCCTGGAAGTCCGACAGCTTCACCGGAACAAAGCAGGCTTGTATTAGGATATTCTTTTTTTAATCTGTCCAGGCATGGAGTTTTGGCGAGGTAAACAGCGTTTCCATAATGGCTGGGATTAATTCCCCATCCATCCAGAATCATCAACATGCAGGTTTTTTTATTTTTTGTCATAATATATTGTTCCTGCTTTTAGCATTTAACCAGGACAAGCCTGGTTTTTATGAATCTATAAATGTTTCAGTATTTATCCTTTTTGCATCAATCCACAGGCCTTCAATGTCGTAGAAACTGCGCAAAGGTTCATAAAAGATATGAATTATAACGTGTCCATAGTTAATCAAAACCCAGCGACCTTCTTTTACGCCCTCTATGCCCACGGGTTTTATTCCGTGTTTTTTGAGATCAGTCTTTATAAATTCGGCAATTGCCATAGCCTGGCGGTTTGAACTGGCGCTGCAAATGATAAAAAAATCTGCAATAGATGTAAGCCCTCGTAAATCAAGGACCACAGGATCGATAGATTTTTTTTCCAGGACTGCTTTAACATAAAGGCTAAGAGATTTATCAATATCATCAGTCATAAATAAAGGCCCTTTATTTTAATAAATTTTGCTACTGTTTCAGGAACTTGAGCTCTAACGCTGATTCCCTGATTTATAAGTTTACGGATTGTTGTTGATGAAATATTTACCGGAGTTATGTCAAGAAGAAAAACCGGCTGTTTTTCATTATGAACACAGCAAGATTGTTCGAATAAGCACTTGTAATTTAAAGATATTTTTCTAAGATATTTTTCAATTGTTTTTAGAACACCAGCTTTTTCAGCAGTTTCTGTTCCAAATCTTGTTATTACGATAAATGATGTAAGCATGAAAAGGTCTTTATAGGTTTTCCAGGTGTCTATTTCCAGAAAAGCGTCGAGTCCAAGGATAAGATAAAGCTGACTGTTTTCCGGTAATATGGATTTAAAATAATTTAGAGTATCAATTGTATAAGAAGTTCCTGAACGTTTTAGCTCAGCATCGGAAATAATGGTTGATTCCATAAGGTCAGGGCATGTTGCTAAAGCAAGTCGTATCATTTCCATACGGTCTTTTGCTTTGGCCAGATTTTTTTGTGTTTTATGCGGGGGAAGCGCAGATGGAATAATATAGGTTTTGTCTAATAAAAAACCTTTTTGTACTTCTTTAATAACTTTTAAATGCCCGTTGTGAATCGGATTAAATGTGCCGCCAAAAAGTCCTACTTGCATTATGGATCACCTGTCGAGACCATATAATTAACTCCGGTAATTTTATTTTGTCCTGAAAAGCCTGGTCTTTTAGGCCAGGTCAGAGACAGATGGCTATGCCTTGGATTGTTATGTTTAAAAAATAAACGTCCAACATCGAACCCTGGTCGCCTCTGGGGATAAGCTAAAGCATGGTCCTTTGGGCCATGATTCTTTACTTTCTTATCTGTCCGTCCCCGAAAACCACAAATTTAGTGGTAGTGAGCTCGTCCAAACCCATTGGTCCAAAAGCATGCAGTTTGGAAGTGCTGATGCCTATCTCGGCTCCTAACCCAAGCTGCCCTCCATCGTTGAAACGTGTTGAAGCATTTACAAGAACGACTGAAGAATCTACCTCGCGAACAAAGCGTCTGGCCCTGTTATAATCTGTTGTAACAATGCTTTCAGTATGGCTGGAGCCATACATTGCCATGTGCATGATTGCCTGATCCATATTATCTACAATTTTAACAGCGATAACAAGACCCAGATATTCGGCTGGCCAGTCATTTTTATTTGCTTTTAATGCTTCCGGCAGAATACGACAGGTTTCAGGACAACCCCTGATTTCTACGCCGACTTTCGCAAAGCTTTTTCCCATTAAAGGCAAAAATTTTCGGGCAATTGATTTGTGCACAAGCATTGTTTCCATTGCATTGCATACACCAGGCCGCTGGACTTTTGAATTAAAACAAATTTCTTCGGCCATTTTAAGATCTGCTCCTTCATCTACATATACGTGGCATACACCTTTATAGTGTTTTAACACAGGTATCTTAGAATTTTCTACAACAAAGCGTATTAAGCCTTCGCCTCCGCGCGGTATAATAAGATCAATATAGTCTTCCTGACTCAGCAGGGACTTTACGGCGATTCTGTCCCTTACGGGTACAACATTAACAGTTGCCTCGGGAAGGCCTGTTTCACGAAGAGCATCGGCAATAAGAGTGCCCAAGGCTTTATTTGAATGAAGTGCTTCTGACCCCCCGCGGAGTATCACGGCGTTTCCAGCCTTTAGACAAAGGCAGGCGGCATCAACAGTAACATTCGGTCTTGATTCATAAATTATACCAATAACTCCTAATGGTATGCGCATGCGCGCTACCTGAAGCCCGTTTGGTCTTATCAATGTTTTGCCTGTTGAACCAACAGGGTCATTTAACTGTATAACCTCATTGAGACCATCTGCCATTGATTTGATTGTTGAATCAGATACTGTAAGACGATCTATCATTGCATTTGAAAGTTTCTTCTTTTTTCCATAAGCAAGGTCTTTTTTGTTTTCATCTTTAATATATTGAGCGTTTTCCTGAAGTTTATCGGCAATTTTTTGCAGAGCTTTGTTTTTAATGGATGAAGGGCATTTTGCAATTTCCATTGAAGCAGATTTAGCTTGTTTTGACATTTTCAGAATTGTTGATTCAACAGACATTTTCTCCTCCTTGTTATATTTGCCTCTCAAAAAAACTTAATTACAGTTTTTGCCGGTTTTTGCAGCAGCTATAATTAATGAACTTGTAAAAAGTAAGATTTGTTCGCTCTATGAGCATTTTTGGGATTCAGATTAATCCCGGCTAAATTGCAAGAACTCGGGCTAACACCCTCAAACAGCTTGCAATTTTAACGCCTGGCTCAATCCGAATCTTTTTCCAAAACTGCTCAATGTCGCTTACAAATGACTTTTTACGAGGGCGTCATAATTAAATCATGAATCATTAATTCAAATTTTACACCCTTAATTTTTAGCAACATCAAGGCAGTAAAGGAGCTGAATTCAATTTTTAAAGTAAAACATGTAAACGGTTTCTTTAATCATAGGAAGTGACAGCCAGATTGTCTCTATGTATAACCTCATCATACGGCTTATGGCCGAGTTTCCCCAAAATTTTGTCTGACTTGAGACCCATTATTATACGTATATCTGCCGCACTGTAATTAACAAGACCTATGCCCAAAATTTTGCTGCCTGTTTTTTTGAATTCAACAGGTACTCCAACACCGAATTCTCCCTCCACCTTTACTATCCCGCCTGGAAGAAGGCTTTTACCTTTATTTAGAATTGCTTTTGCTGCACCATCATCAATTGTAATAGTTCCCTTGGGTTTTAAGTTAAAGGCAAGCCAGCATTTACGGCTGGCGAGTTTTTCTTTCTTAGGCAAAAAAAAAGTTCCATGTTTTTTACCAGAAAAAAGTTTTATAAGAATATCAGATTTTTTTCCACTGGCTATTACCATGGGAACTCCTGCTGCGGTTACCTTTTTTGCCGCCTTTATTTTTGTAAGCATCCCTCCGGTACCAAGAGTGCCTGGAATATTACTGGCTACCTGCTCAATATTTTTATTTATTGCAGAAATAACAGGAATTAGTTTGGCGTCTGAATTTATACGAGGATCCTTTGTATAAAGACCATCTATATCAGTAAGGTTGATTAAAATATCAGCGTCCATCAGCATGGTAATCATAGCCGCCAGATTATCATTATCTCCAAACTGAATTTCTTCTACTGAAACAGAATCATTTTCATTTATAATTGGAATAATGTGCCAGGACAACAGCGTGCATATAGTATTTCGCGCATTTAAATATCTTTTCCGGTTGCTAAGCCCTTCGCTGGTTAAAAGTATCTGAGCCACACTTTTACCGTATCGCGAAAAAGCTTTTTCATATTCCATTATGAGCCCGGCCTGTCCTACTGCGGCGATTGCCTGTCTTTTAGGGATTTCATTAGGCCTTTTGAGCAGGTTTAATTTTTTTCCTCCTAATGCCATTGCTCCTGAAGAAACCAGAATTATTTCAATCTTTCTGTCCATAAGGAGACATATTTGTTTGCTGATAGATCTGATGGCTTTTAAATTCAATCCCTTATCCTCGGTAAGAACACCACTGCCGATCTTGACAACAATTCGTTTTGCGTTATTAAAGCATTCCTTCATAATTTTATTCATCTTCGTTATTTAACAACTTAATAATTTGTAATATCAAATTGTTAATATTGTTTCCTGTAATAGCCGAGATCAATATAATATTCTTTTTCTTTACAGTAGATTGAAATATATCCGCTGTTTTTTCAGAACCAGGCAAATCCATTTTATTAAGAACAATTATCTGAGGTTTTTGCGCAAGGCTGTTGCTGTAAAGTTTGAGTTCCATGTTTATTGTATTATAAACATCAGCAGGATGTTCGATGTCTATAGAAGATATATCTATAAGATGAACAAGGATTCGAGTTCGTTCTATATGCTTGAGGAATTTGATACCCAGTCCAGCTCCCTTATGCGCCCCCTGGATTAAGCCGGGTATATCAGCGACAATAAAGGGTTCTCCATGGTCTGTTTGAACAACTCCGAGGCTGGGTGTCAGGGTAGTAAAAGGATAATTTCCTATTTTGGGGCGTGCAGAAGAAATAGAACTGATAAGGGTTGATTTCCCTGCATTAGGCAATCCGATTAAGCCTACATCTGCGAGAAATTTGAGTTCCAGTTTAAGGGTCAGGGTTTCACAGGGCTGACCTTTTTGAGCAAATCTTGGCGCTCTGTGTGTTGATGATTTAAACTTTGTGTTGCCCTGACCGCCCTGACCGCCTTTTGCGATTACAAATGGTTCATTGGGTTTGATAAAATCTTTTACAACTTTTCCTGTTACAGCATCGCTGACTATGGTCCCCACAGGAATTTTTACTACAAGATTATCACCACTTTTACCGAACTTTTTTTTGCCCTGGCCCGAACAGCCATTTTTTGCTTTAAGGTTTTTCTTATGCTGGAATTGATATAGAGTGCGCTTTTGTAATGATGCGACAAAGACAACATCACCGCCTTCGCCTCCATCTCCACCGTCAGGTCCACCGCGTGGGATAAATTTCTCTCGTCTAAAACTTACGCAACCATTGCCTCCATTACCTGATTGTACAGTAATGATAGCTTCATCAATAAATTTCACTGCTCATAAACACTTACTTTTTTACGAGTACGGTTCATCCTTTCGTAGGCAACAATACCGTCAATGGTAGCAAAAAGGGTGTAATCACCACCCATTCCTACATTATTTCCTGGATGAATTTTTGTTCCAAGCTGGCGTACTAAAATACTTCCGGCTCTTACCTTTTCACCACCATATCTTTTTATGCCGCGTCTTTGCGCGTTACTATCGCGGCCGTTTTTTGAACTGCCGCCTGCTTTTTTATGTGCCATTATTTCTACCCCTTAAATGCACCTGAAATTTTAGTCGGTTTTAATATTATCTATCATAATCGCAGTAAGCTGCTGGCGATGGCCTTGTTTTTTTCGATATCGTTTACGTTTCTTATATTTGAAAACGATTATTTTTCTTGCCTTTTCCTGTTGAATTATATGGCCATTAACAACCACATTATCAAGAAACGGTTGGCCAATATTTACATTCTCACCATCTGAAAACATAAGTACTTTATCAAAAGAAACAGAATTGCCAACATCTCCTGGAATTTTTTCAACCTTTAATAGTTCCCCTTCATTAATTCTATATTGTTTTCCGCCTGAAGCAAGTATAGCGTACATTTGATTTTACTCCCTTATCGATATTAAATTCCTAAATTTTGATGGCGTCGTAAAAAGTCCCATCTACTGTGTTGTAGTATTTTTTTCAGACCCTCTACATAATATATGTATGCCTTCGATCCTGAGAAAAACACTACGGCTTGTATATGAACCTTTTTGCTTAGCCATCTGTAGTTAAATTCGTGACTTTTTACGCTATCATCAATATTAAACATTTGACTTATTATAGATTATTAAATTACTAAAACAATGACTTTCTCTTTAATTTAACCATTTTGTCAAGTAAAAAATTTTGTAATATCTTTACAAGGGGGTACTTGTGGATACTTTTCTTAAGCATGATGTTATCATTGTTGACAAGAAAGACACAATTTCAAGGCAGTTTAAGATTATTAATGAAGAACCTTTGTCAATCTGGGTTAATAAGAAACTTTATAAAGTAATTATGCGAACACCTGGTGATGAACTCGCACATGCAGCCGGATTTTGCCTTTATAAAGAGCTTGTCAATATTCCCGACGATTTAATATCTCTGTCATTTAAAGATGACAAGCATGGCAATGCAGTTTCAATTTTTCTGAATAAATCAAGAACAGAGAAAATATCGTATCTTTTTAAGAGACACAATATAACTCAAGATATTTACGATGTCAGTGAAAATAACATTATGACAGATAAAACATCAGTCGATATTGAGCCGGCAATAGATTGTCTTGAAAAACTTTCTGATAAGCAGCCGTTACGTTTTAATACACATGCAGCTCATGCTGCCGTCCTGTACAACTCAAATTTTGAGTTGTTATCTCTTGCCGAGGATGTGGGCAGGCACAATGCTGTTGACAAGGCAGTTGGAAAGCTTTTTTTAAACAATACACTTAACAGCGCATATGCCATGGTCCTTTCTTCACGTATCAGTTATGAGCTTGTCCAAAAGGCTGCAAAGGCAAAAATTCCCGTTATACTTGCAGTTTCGCGCCCTACTTCCCTTGCGATAAAGCTTGCAACAAAATTAAACATGACCCTTGCATGTCTTGCCAAAAGTTCTGGATTATATATATTCTGTGGTGAGCACAGGTTTAAAATACAAAAAGGATTCATCAGTAAATGATGAATCCTTTTTGTTCGTATTATTAAGGTATTATTGTATTATAAACCCGAGACCTCTTCTTTTACTGAAACCGCAATCTTAAATAAAAGAGTTAATACCAAAAATCCTGTTGCATATATTCCAAGTGTAATTATTAATTCTGGTATTGTAGGCATATATTCTGTAACATGATGCATAGGGTTCGGCACAAAACCACCCGAGATCATTCCCATACCCTTGTCAATCCATGTTCCAATAAATACCGCTACACATGCAACAGCCAGAACGGCTTCGTTTTTTCTTGTTGTAGGAATTACAAGAAGAACAATTGCAGTTACCATCAGCGCAATTGATGACCACATCCATGGCACTAAGGCCGTATGTCCGTGAAGTCCAACAAAAAGGTACTTGATATGATCCATGTGGCTTGGAATTCTGCTATAGAAGACCACAAATACTTCACAAAGGAAGAAGAATAAATTAATAATAATTGCATATGAAACAATTTTTGCAAGGCTCTGAATTTGTTCGCGGCCTGGATCAAATTTTGTTACTTTCCTTATAATAAGGCACAAAAGTATCAAAAATGCTGGACCTGCGGCAAAAGCAGAAGCAAGAAATCTTGGTGCCAGTATTGCTGTCAGCCAGAAACCCCTTCCTGGAAGACCACAGTAAAGATATGCTGTTACTGTATGTATAAGAGGAGCCCATATGATGGAAATAATTGCCAGTGTTTTTACCCATGGCGCATATTTAACATTATTTCGTTCAGCCTCAAGAACATTCCAGCCAACTATGAGATTTAACAGAAGATAACCATTCAGAACAATCATATCCCAGAAAAGTACGGAACCAGGCGTTGGATACAATAAAACATTAAGAGCTCTCAATGGTTGGCCAAGGTCTGCAATAATAAACAGAAGACACATGACAACTGCGGCAATGGCTAAAAATTCACCTAAAATAGTAATCCTGCCAAAAGCTTTATAGTCATGGAAATAGTATGGCAGAACAACCATTACACCTCCTGCCGCCACACCAACTAAAAAGGTAAACTGAGCAATATAAAAACCCCATGAAACATCACGGCTCATACCTGTAATTCCAAGACCAAAACTAAGCTGCCACAGCCAGAAGCCAAAAGCAATGCCCATAACAACGAGCAGTCCTATAATTAACCCCCAGTATTTTTTACCACCCTTAGTAACTAATTCAAGCATAACCACCTCATACTATGTAGTAAATGGACGGCCCGGCGCCAAGCTCCGATTTACGACGAATTGTATAGTTATTTTTTAACAACTCTCTTACTTCAGAATCAGGATCGTAAAGGTCACCAAAAGCAAGAGCTCCATTTGAAGCTTCCACACAGGCAGGCATTTTTCCTACAGCAAGCCTTTCAGCACAAAAATTACATTTTTCTACGACACCCCTCATTCTTGTTGGAAAGTCCGGATTGATTTCTTCAATAAAAGAACGAGGGTCTCTGAAATTAAAGCTTCTTGATCCATAAGGGCATGCTGCCATACAGAATCTGCATCCTATACACCTGTGAAAGTCCATAAGAACAATACCATCATCACGTTTAAATGTAGCCTTTGTGGGACAGGCCCTGACGCATGCAGGTTTTTCACAGTGATTACAGAGGACTAGAAAAGGCAAATTCTTAACTCTGTCATCAACAAATTCATGATCCATATTCGTAAAAACATGTTTAAACTCATCAATCCAAATCCACTTAATTTCGTGGTTTTTATTGGTAAGTTTTGGAATGTTATGGATTTTGTTGCAGGCATCAATAAGCGGTTTTAAATCCTCTTCTGACTCAAATTTTCTGGTATCTATAACCATAGCCCATCGTTTTGCATCTAAGGCTTCTGGATTATTCTGGATTTCAGCTTCATGCACTTTGCCTTCTTCACTGGAAGCAAAAGCATTTAAAACAGGCTTTGTCCCTAAACCTAAAACTGAAATTCCGGCTAATTTCAGAAAGTATCTTCTGCCGTTTTCCATTATTTCTTCTCCTTTGGCGGCTCAATATGACAATCCCAGCAGTAGGGCCTTACCGACGCATAATCATGACATTTATCACAAAAATCAGCCTTGTTTGAATGGCATCCCATGCATGAGTCTTCTCCAGTAGAAAGACTGACATTAAACTTTTTACCGCTTTTACTTACAAAGACTCTACTTCCGGTTCTTACGACAGAATCTCTCCAAATATCAAGAATCTGCATGTGCTCAACCTTCATATAATCCTTTGGCTCAACACACACTTTCTCAAGTTTTGCCTTGTCTGTCAGTTTTGGCTCAGGAATAGAAGCAGCTTTACCTCTATTATACCAAAAAGGAAATGTTATGAATACAATAAAAATGACTAAACCGGTGATGATTTTGTTTTTATCATTCATCCGTTCCATCCTCCATTACTGAAATACTAAAATCCTCGTTTTGACTATTCTCTGCCCGGAAAATCTGGCCGTACATACCATTCATCAGGATCAACATCTTTTCTCAATATTGGTTCTCCACGCAGATTCTCAGTTTTTTCTTTTTCTCCTGGTATAATCAAAGCATTTGCTACCAGTTCTGAAAGTCCGCAAACATCTACTTTAGGAGCCCAGTAACCCATAAGAGCGGGAAGTACTGCTCTGTCAATAGCACACATACAGGCAAGGGTATTGACACCGTGAAGGTCACTAACATATCTTGCTGCATTGCCTCTGGGCATACCACCGGTCATTCTCAGTTCCATATCTTCACCCGCATTAAGGCCTGACCCGCAGCCGCAGCAGAATGTTTGTTCTCTGATTGTATTTCTGGGCATTTCATAGAAATTATTACAAGTATTTTTGATGACATATCTTGGTTCTTCGAGTATGCCAGCACCCCTGGCAGGGTTGCATGAATCATGAAAAGTAACCTTTAAACGGTCATTTCTGCTTGGATCAAGATCAAGCTTTTTGTTTATAATAAGATCCGAAAGAAATTCAGCGAGATGAATCATCTTGGTTGCTTTGGCATTCTCAAATTTTGTTCCGGTTATAGGATTTGACGGTTCTTCAAGAAAATCAGCAGGGCCATTCATGGTAACCATATACTGGTTTATAACTCGCCACATATGCCCGCATTCTGCTCCAAGAATCCATTTTACCTTAAGCCTTTTAGCCTCAGCATACATCTTTGCGTTAAGCCTTTTCATGGTTTCATTAGAAGTAAACAGGCCGAAATTTCCTCCTTCTGAAGCATATGTGCTCCATGTAATATCAAGGCCGTGAACTTCTCTTAAATAATGCATGATTATCATATATCCCATACATGTAAATGTGCCTGGATCGCCAAACACATCGCCTGATGGGCAGATAAAAAGCAGATCCGCGCCTTTTTTATTGAAGGTCTGCTCCATTCTTACGCCTGTAACAGTTTCTACTTCATCTGTGAAAAAATCGATCATATCAACAAATGCATGAGGCTGAATTCCCATGTGATTGCCGGTTCTATAGCAAAAAGCCACTGGCGCCGCGATCCAGTCTATATTAAGGCCCAGGAGATTAAGAAGTTCTCTTCCTATTATAGTGATTTCTGCTGTATCGATTCCATAAGGACAGAATACTGAGCAGCGCCTGCATTCAGTGCATTGAAAGAAATAATACCACCACTCTTTTAAAACATCTACGGTAAGCTCTCTTGCGCCGCCAATTCTTCCAAGAATCTTGCCGGCTTTTGTGAAATTATTTCTATATACTGAACGTAAAAGCTCTGCCCTTAAAACAGGCATATTTTTTGGATCACCGGTTCCGATAAAGAAATGACATTTATCAGCGCATGCTCCACAGCGTACACAGATATCCATGAAAATTTTAAATGTTCTAAATTTCTCAAGTCGTTCTTTCATGCCATTAAGAAGAATCTCTTTCCAGTTTTCCGGTAATTGCCAGTCTTCATCAATGCAACTCCAGTCTTTTGGATAGGGAGCATCCATATATTCGAGTCTGCTCGGTTTGGCAGCGTAACAATACATTCCCTTTTTATATACGGTAGGGGTATCCATCCAGTCGGTTTTTGGAGGCCGATGTTTTAATTTTGATACTCGTTCGTCTGAATTTATCATTTCTAACTTACTCCTTTTCCAATGGAAGTCCAACACCCTTCATTTTTTCCCTGAATTCATCTTCATATTCTGAATATGTATGAATCTTTACAGAGGGGTTCCATGGATTTATATGCATATAGGCGCGGGTATTGTTGGGCAGATTTCTCGTAGGGCTTAAAAATACACCTCCCAAATGCATGAGTTTGCTGAATGGGAAATATGCAAAAAGAATACTGACAAGAAACAGGTGAATATAAAAAATTACTCCAATGCCTTCGGGAATTGTAGGATGAAAACTTGCCAGACCCATAGCAAGCGCTTTAACATCGACAACGTTTACTTTTGTAAAATAACGTATAAGAATGCCGGTAAAGGCTATGCTGAAAATAATAAACAAAGGAAAATAGTCTGCGGCAAGAGAAATATAATTCATCTGCGGGATATAAAGTCTTCTTAAAAACAGGAAGGTTACTGCACCCAGAAGAACTGCCCCTGACATAAAAAGACCAGGCAGACCTATCTGGAAGAACCCGTCAATATTTTCCAGCCACTGTAAACACACAGGAACAGGCTCAAGGAAAAATCTCAGATGCCTTATAATTACAGTAAGGAAAGAATAATGGAATGCTATAGCCGCAAGCCACAACCATTTTTCCCATTTATAGCATATCTTACCACCTTCATTTAACGAGACCTTCGTGTTTTTAAATAACGAACGAAAAAATAAAATTTCCAGCGCCATTCTTATTATAACGCCGCCGGCTGTAAAAGGGTTGTCTATCTTATTCTGCTTGATCCATGGAAGTGATTTCTGCTGCCCGCACGTAGTAGGAATACGGAATGGAACAGGTGAACGAGCCCAGTCCATTATATGAGATATGAATCCAATAATAAAAACCAGTACAGCCAGGTAGGGTATGATTACGCCAAACAAGACCTGAAGTCCCATCGCCTCAACACCTACATAGGCAATCAGAATAAGAACAATAACCGCTAAGAGTGAATACATATACTTTTTATTCATTTAGCATTACCTCGTTACTTAGTTTCACAGCAACTTTAACATAAACTTCAGTTAAATATAAAAATTAAAAACTTAACATGCCTGTAAACTACAACTTACTCAAACCATTATTGAGACCTTGTTGAACATTTTTAAAGGTCTCATTGCTCTACACTTTAACCGGAGTCTCAGTTTCAGTATTATTTGGTTCCAGAAAATTTATCATACCATCTGATTTGCCTTCCGGAATCTCAGATACTAAACCCGCTCTTTTAAATGCCCTGTAAACTCTTTCCCTCTCGCCAGTTGCCTTAAGCGCGTAAACCTTTTCTCTGCATTTTACAAAAATTTCAAATGCTATTAATCCTAATTCATCGATTCTTGATTCAAATATCAACAGCTCGTTTAAAAGTTTATTATCAACAAGCTCTTTTTTTAAAATCTTCCTAACAGCATCTTTTAGGAGAAAAATAAAGGCAATTGCCTGCGAGGGAGTAAGTATTACCTGGACGGCTCTTATCCTGATGATAGGATCAAGGAGTTTTGTTATGTTCTCTTGATCCATGTCCATAAAAAGCTCGTCAAAAAGAGGCCCCAGGTTTTGAGCAGTAGTGGTTCCAACGGGATTGGCAAAATGATCTTTCTGCCTTTTTAAAAAGTGTGCAGTATCAGGAGGATATGAATTAACAAAAATGTTAAACCATTCTTTAATTATCGCTGATTTTTTTTTCTTAAGTAAATCGCTCAAACCCATGTTCGGCATGATTCCTCAACTGTTGCTAAAAAACTCATATTGACGATTAAAATAAGAGAATATAAACTTTGACTTTAAGTCAGGGTGTATAAACAACCTGTAGAAATTTGTCAAGAATAAAAAAATATGGTTTTGTAAAAAGAATAAAAAATATATTTTCGATTGACGACTGGAAAATTTTAGTTTTCAATATAAAATTTATCAATAAAATTGAGGAAAGATAATGACGACATGTAAAAACAGTTTTGGTGCAAGGTCTGTTCTCAATACTTCTTATGGCCCTGTTCTATATTATAATCTGAAAAAAATTTCCAGTTCCGGCGTTGCTGATATTGATTGTTTCCCTTTTTGTATAAAGGTTCTTCTGGAAAATTTATTAAGGAATGAAGATGCAATTGCAGTAAATGCCGATGATGTAGAAAATTTGACGAGGTGGAATGCAGTAGATTCAAAAAGCAAGGAAATTCCATTCATGCCCGCAAGGATACTGATGCAGGATTTTACAGGGGTGCCGGCTCTTGTTGATATGGCATGTATGCGTGATGCAGCAAAACGTCTTAATATTGATCCTGTGAAGATTAATCCAAAAATTCCTGTTGAACTAATAATTGATCACTCGGTCCAGGTTGATTCTTTTGGCTCTGAAACATCTTTTAAGTATAATCTGGAAAAGGAATTTCAGCGCAATTCAGAGCGTTACGCGTTTTTGCGATGGGGCCAGAAAAACTTTAATAATTTTAATGTGGTGCCGCCGGCAACAGGTATTATTCATCAAATCAATCTGGAATATCTGGCAAGGGTAGTATTTCTTAAAACAGAAAACAGCCAGAAAACGGTTTTCCCTGACAGCCTTGTCGGCCTTGATTCACATACTACAATGATTAACGGAATAGGTGTCCTTGGCTGGGGCGTTGGCGGGATTGAAGCCGAGGCTGTAATGCTTGGCAGACCTTATTTTATGCTAACTCCACAGGTGGTTGGATGTTGTTTGACCAACAGGCTTCCTGATGGAGCTACGGCTACAGATTTGGTATTAACCATAACCGAATTACTTCGTAAAAAAGGAGTGGTCGGCAAATTTGTTGAGTTTTATGGGCCTGGTATAAAGAGTTTGAGCTGTGAGGACAGGGCGACAATATCCAACATGGCTCCTGAATATGGAGCAACGATGGGGTTTTTCCCTGTTGATGATGAAACAATCAATTATCTTCGTCTCTCAGGGCGGTCAAAAGATGATGTGTCTCTTGTTGAAACTTACTGCAAAGCTCAGGGACTTTTCAGAACCGAGACATCTCCAGATCCTGTTTATACTGATACTGTAAGTCTGGATATGAATACTATAGAACCCAGCCTGGCGGGCCCTAGCCGTCCCCAGCAACGCATTCCTCTTCTGAAAATGAAGAAGAGTTTTAAAGAATTATTTACAGCCCCTGATTTTAAAAATTTGCGTTCTGATGAATCTGCTGAAGTCGGTATTGATGGAAAAACATTCAGCATTGGACACGGTTGTGTGGTCATAGCTGCAATAACAAGCTGCACTAATACTTCAAATCCCTTTGTAATGATTGGAGCAGGACTGCTAGCAAAAAAGGCTGTTGAACGGGGACTTTGCGCTAAAGCATGGGTTAAAACCAGCCTAGCGCCTGGTTCCAGAGTAGTTACGGACTATCTTAACAAAGCAGGTCTTTTAAAATATTTTGATGACTTGAGGTTTAATCTTGTTGCCTATGGATGCGCTTCCTGTATTGGCAACAGCGGGCCTATCGACGAATCTGTAGAAAATGCTGTAAAGGAACACAACCTTATTGCTGTATCTGTTATAAGCGGCAACCGTAATTTTGAAGGAAGAATTTCCCCCTTGACCCGGGCCAACTTTCTTGCGTCTCCCTTATTAGTTGTTGCCTATGCTCTTACAGGAAGTGTGGATATTGATTTTGAAACAGAACCAATAGCATTAGATTCTGACAACAGGCCAGTATATTTGCGTGAAATATGGCCTGATATGGATGAAATTAAACAGGTCGTTAAAAAAACCATAGGCCCAGATCTATACAAACAGGCCTATAAAACCGTGTTTGAAGGATCGGAACAGTGGAAATCTATTTTGATCCCCGAAGGAGCTATCTATAAATGGGATTCAAAATCAACTTATATAAAGGACCCGCCTTTTTTTAAGCAAATAACACACTCAGTTCCTGAACTTAATAATATCGGTAGAGCCAGAATTTTAGCCTTTCTTGGAAACAGTGTTACTACCGACCATATTTCACCTGCAGGCGCAATTCCTGCTGACAGTTCGGCAGGTGAATATCTTATTGAAAATGGTGTGCAACCCGTAGATTTCAATTCATTTGGATCCCGGCGTGGAAATCATGAAGTCATGATGCGAGGCACATTCGGTAATATCCGCCTTCAGAATAGACTCGTGCCTGGCATTGAGGGTGGATGGACTATCAGTTTGCCTGAAGGAAAAAAAATGTCTATCTATGAGGCTGCAATGCAGTATCAAAAACAGGGAACGCCTCTGCTGGTTATTGCCGGCAGCGACTACGGTACTGGCAGTTCCCGAGACTGGGCTGCTAAAGGCACTTTTTTGCTTGGAGTTAAGGCGGTTATTGCTGAAAGTTTTGAGAGGATACACAGAAGCAACCTTGTATGCATGGGCGTGTTGCCTCTTGAGTTTAAATTCGGTGAAAATGCAGAGTCGCTCAAACTGGATGGAACAGAACTTTATGACATAACAGGTATTGAAAATAAATTAAGACCAGGGTCGGAACTTTTGGTTTGCGCTAATCGTAAAGACGGTACAAAGGTACAATTTACGGTTATTGCAAGGATTGATTCTAACGCGGAATTAGACTATTACAGGCATGGCGGCATACTCGCCTATGTTTTGCGCAGTCTTTGATTTGTTTATATAACAGGATCATTAAAATTGATGAACTCGTAAAAAGTCCCTTTGGCCTGTCATTTCGAGTGAAACGAGAAATTTTTATTTTGTAACTTCTTGAAAAAATAAGATTTCTTCCTGCGGTCGAAATGACACATTCGATGAATCCAACTTATAAATAACGCAACTGTAGTTTTTGCAGGTTATCGCAACAGTTATGATTAAATTAAAACCAGAAAAAACTCATGTATAACAAATCGTAAACAAAGAACCGTCCATAATAAAACAGCAATTGTGCTAATGATTTAATCTTTTATTAATAACAATATATCGACAGGTTCTTTGCTAACGATTTTTAATACATTCAAACAGTTTTCTAATTTTAATTTAATCATAACTGAAGACTGATTGTTTAAAGTTATTCTGGTTTCGAGTGCTGCAGAGCGGCATAATGTAGCTTTGTACGACACCATTAAAATTCCCAAAGGAAAAAAAGATATGAAAAAGAACTATATAATACAAATTGTTTTGTACGACACTATCAAACTTAATTTATTATGAATATTCTACTTGTTGAAATAAATCCCTTTGTACAGGCAACTACTCCTATCTCGCTTGGTTATATTGCGGCATTTCTTAAGACAAATGGTTTTAATGTAAAGATATTGTCCATAGGCCATAATACATCGATATCCTGCAATGTTTTCAGCCGGACTGTCAGAAGTTTTCAGCCATCTATTGTAGGTTTTTCAGCTTACCAGAGAAATATGCTTTATGTTACAGGTCTGGCCGGATTAATAAAATCAATAGACAGTAATATTAAAACAATTATTGGCGGTCCCCAGGCTACGTTTATGCCGTCTTCTGCTCTTAAAGAAATGCCTGATATAGATTACATCTGCCGTTCGCCAGGCGAAGTGACCTTGCTGAAGCTTGCCCTGGCTGTAGATAACGGGACCCCGTTTTCAGACCTTTCAGGAGTTACTTATAAGGATGATGACGGGGCTGTTTATGATACACCTGAACTTGACGGTTTTGATGATCTGGATAAGTATCCATCTGCATATTTAAATGATGTTTTTGATTATTCCGGCATGACAGAGGCTATTATGCTTACTTCTCGCGGATGTCCTCATAACTGCATATACTGTTATACTCCGCGTGCATTTAAGCACAAAATAACATTTCATTCAGTAGGCAGAGTTATTGATGAGATTAAATGGATAAGTAAAAAAGGAATACAAAAACTCTGGTTTGCAGATCCAAACATATCCTTTAACCCCGAACGTCTGGTGGAAATTTTTGACAGAATTTTGTCGGAAAACCTTGAATTACAAATGTGGATGCAGACGCGTGCTGATCTTGTGAATCTTGAGCTGATAAAAAAAATGAAAAGCGCTGGTGTAAGCACACTGGCTTTTGGCCTTGAATCAGCTTCAGAACCGGTTTTAAACAGGCTTGGCAAGCACATATCTCTTGAAAAGGTGTCTGAAGCAGTAAAACTTGTCCAGAGCCAGGGCATAGAAGTAGAGCTTTTTACTATTTTCGGGCTTCCTTTTGAAAGCCTTGAAGACGCCGTTAAGACGCTGGAATTTGTTAAGAATAACAACGTCAAGATTATGGGCAATACGAATTCACAGCAGATGCAGATATATTTTGGGACACATATTGCAGAGCATTACAGAGACTATAACATGCGTCCGTCAAACAACAGCCGTCCAGCATATTTGTCTATTGGCTCTCAGTATGAAACCAGCTATATGTGTTCTAATGAAATGCATGAAATGCAAAAATTGTGGAAAATAAATTCCCTTGACGGCGGCAAAAGAATCGTCTCATGACAGATTGAGGAACAATAAATGGTCAGTCCGGTTTTTCAAAAAATATATATAATGCTTGGCAAGTCTGATAAAGAAAACTTAAAGAGAATTTGCAGTGTCCTGCCTTTTTTATTTTCACATTCAAATATGACATCGAGTCTTTATATTGTTATGGAAAACCTTCCTGAAAGCATGCCCCAGGTTAAAACCATTCATAAGGAGATAAATAAATTTCTTAGTGAATTTCTTTTTGTTCGACTTTTTGTTCATTATGTTCATTATGTTTCTGCAAAATCATTGGAAGAAACAGGATTTTGTTATCAGTATATTAAGCAAATGACTGGTGATTTTGATAAAGAGGGATATATGTATCAGGAACTGCCAAGACTCATGCTGCTGCCGGTTATTGCTCCAGACAGTCAGATCAAAGCTTTTCCTTTTATAAATTTTCTTGACAGACTTAGAAAGTCCTTTTTTCTATCCAGCCTTTATCTTGATCAGACTGCACTTTCCTTTGCTCAGGATGAAAAGATTCAAAGCTTAACGGAAAAAAACTATTTTGGCTCAGGCAATTCAGGAAGCCTTCAGGACATTATGACCAGCATGTTTTACCAGGATCTTCTCGACAATTCACTTAATATTATAGATTCCAGTGATATGAATTTAAATGTTCAGTGCCCTGCCTGTCTGATTATTTCAGCACAGGACGGCAGCATATACAGCTGTATGGATGCATTTCAAAAGGGTGAAAAGCTTGCAAACATAGATGAAGATTTGGATATTGATAAACTTATGAGCCGCGGCATGCTGATTGACAGGTCCGGGAAAAACTGCCTTGACTGCAGAGAAAGGGCTGCTGAATCTTTTTCAGATTCGCCAATGTCCCGGGATACAATGCAAAAACTGGGGGCGCTGCTTTGTCATTTCGGGATATTGCATCAGAATGACGAAGACTATTTAAAAGCAATAAAGAGATATGAGCAATCCTTGAATATATCCCCAATCGAGGAGGCAGGGCGTATTTATTTCAGGCTTGGATTTTGTCATACAAATATAGGACATTATGATTATGCCCTTAAATCTTTTGCCAGCGCTGAAGTTGCATGCAGCGGAGAGTATTATTTTTATTTCTACAAGGGGGTCTGTTATTTTGGAAAAGGAGATTATCATACAGCGCTGCAAGAGTTTTTACATGCTATTAATTTAAACCCTCAGCAGGATGATCTTATTAGGATATTGATTTATGCAGGTTCGTGCCATAACAATATCGGAGAATATGAAAAGGCTGTAATATTACTGGAAAAAGCAGAAAAATTAGCAGGACGTGTAAAAGAAATATATAATGCGCTTGGTTTTTCTTATTTTAAGCTTAAAAATTATGATAAATCCATCCAGAACCTTCTCATTGCCATTGACATAGACCCCTGTTCTGCAATGGATTTTGCAAGCCTCGGGTCTAATTACCGTGAAAAAGGTGACTTTGAAAAAGCTATAGTCATGTATGAAAAAGCATTGGAAATGGATCCGGATATGACTGTGGCAATGGAGAACCTGAAAAAACTGGAAAAAAGGGTTTAAAAAAAAGCGAAAATAAATACATTAGGAGCCTGTCCGAGAATGAGAAATTTTTTGCAAGGTCAAGAAAGACGACGATTTTAACCGCATGAATACATTGAGTATTTTGAGGATTAAAATCTGAGTTTACCCCGTAGCTCCGGCAGATGGTACTGGGGCCTGACGCAGAGATTGCGGGAAATAGCCATTCTCGGACAGCCTCCTAGTCTCGT
>CAYYMU010000016.1:0-21251 GCA_964472445.1 uncultured Desulfobacteraceae bacterium | reverse complement strand
GCCTTGCTTAAAATCGAGTTGACTGGCATATAAAGTTATGAAATAGACCTTGTTGCAGATATCTTGAGACCTTTGAAAAATGTTCAATTTTGCTCAAGTTCAAGGAAGGCGACCAAATTTTAAATCAGGTTTAAACGTAGGAATACAGTGAGTATTGCGAGGCTTAAAATTTGAGCCTGACGCAGTAATTGGGCAAAAGGGGAGGTTTTGCAAAGGTCTCATCTTTAATATGAGAGTTCTCAATATGGATATTATACACGAAAAAGGATTTGATTTTGGTTTTGATCCCAAGGCCTGCAAAAAATGCTGCGGCAGATGCTGTATCGGTGAATCCGGTAATATCTGGATTAATAAAGAGGAAATTAGTAAAATTGCTGGTTTTCTGAATTTATCTGCTGAAGACTTTATCAAATACTATCTAAAAAAAGTTCACTATAGATACTCCCTGAAAGAGCTAAAAATAAACGGCAGTTTTCAATGTGTGTTTTTCGACGACAAAAATAAAAATTGTTCAATATATAAAGTAAGACCCACGCAGTGCAGAACATTTCCTTTCTGGGAATATTTCAAAAAAAATACAGATGAAATAATCAAAGAATGTCCCGGCATTAAAATAAACAGTCAAAAAAAGACAGGGGAATGAAAGAAAAAACTATGAATATAATCCCTGAAAAAGAGATTGAAAAAAGGATTACATCACTTCAGACCAAACTTGGCGAAAACAATCTGCCCGGCTGCCTGATTCAGGACAAGATCAATATTTTTTACTACAGCGGAACAATGCAAAACGGTGCACTCTTTATTCCTGAGTCGGGTGATCCTGTTTTTTTCATACGCCGCAGCCTTGAAATGGGAAAACAAGAATCCCCGCTTAAAAACCTTATACAATTTAAAAGGTTCAAAGACATCCCGCCCGTTATCATTGCTTACGGTTACGACTTTTCCAGGTTAGGCATTGATGAAAATACTACTCCGCTGCTCCTGTTCAAAATGCTCAAAAAGGCGCTTCCGGACACTACATTCAGCGACATCAGCTTTGCCCTTACAGAAATACGGTCCGTAAAATCAGCCTATGAAATTGCTCAGATCAGAGAAGCCGGTAGCCGGCACGAAAAAATTTACGCAATTATACCTGATCTGATTCACGAAGGCATGACAGAATGGGAGTTAGGGACTTTGATCGTATGCGAAATGTTGAAATCAGGCGGCATGGGTATCACGCGAATGGGAGGATTCAACAGCGAGCTGTTCGGCGGAAACATCTGCTTCGGTGAATCCGGTAATCATCCCTCTGCATTTGACGGTCCCGGCGGCATTAGCAGTCAGTCCCCGGCCTTTCCTCTTCTTGGAGGCGATAAAAAATTAAAGAGCGGAGATATCATTTATATTGATACCGGCTTCGGATATAATGGCTATTATACAGATAAAACAAGAATATTTTCCATTGGCAAACCGCAACAGGAAGCCATGGATGCCCATGAAACCTGTCTTGTTATTCAGAAAAAGATTCAGGAACTTTTAAAACCAGGAGAGCTTCCTTCAAGGATATTCGAGCAGATATATGATGAGATTATTGTTCCAGAAAATTTTGAATCAAATTTCATGGGTTTTGGGGGCAATCAGGTACGATTTTTAGGGCACGGCATAGGACTTGTTATTGACGAGTTTCCAGCAATAGCAAAAAAAATAAGCTATCCGCTCAAAGAAAATATGGTAATAGCAATAGAACCCAAAAAAGGCATCAAAAGCATAGGGCTTGTGGGAATAGAAAATACCTTCCAGGTAACCCCTGAAGGGGGAAAAAGACTTACGCCGGGTCTGGATGAAATAAAAATTATTTAGAAATTGTATTAATGGACATCCTTAAAGACTGTATTTCTATGAAAGTGAATTCAAATTCAAATTGCACCACATAAAATTATAGTTGGACATTGTATAGCTCTGGCAATTGGTACCGGCTGGTTACTATGCGAGACTTTTGAAAAATGTTCAATTTTGCTCAAGTTCAAGGAAGGCGACCAAATTTTAAATCAGGTTTAAACGTAGGAATACATAAAAAATTATTAATTTTAAATGTTGAATTTTAAATTAATAATGGTTTTTTCTTCATTCAAAATTCAAAATTATTCTTAAACCTGACGCAGTAATTGGGCAAAAGGGGAGGTTTTGCAAAGGTCTCTATACCTCGAGGTTCTCTGTTGAAGGGGTCGGGTCTTTTTCGGGTTCATCGGTTTCAACCGTTTTGTTTTGCAGCTTTTGCTGCCTTTTGTCTTCTTTCTTTTTCTTCCTGGCTAATTCTTTCTGACGTTTCTTGAACTGGTAATTAGATCTTGCCATGGCGTTTCCTTTCTGGCTGGTTGCCGGATGGACAAGATTGCTGATAACAGGTAAAAGAATCTCAGCCGGCATAATTTGTGGTTTGATGCAAGCAGTCATTAAAAAAAGGTATCTCCCGTTTCACAGGAGATACCTTTAATTGTTTCAAGAAACAGGTTAGGCAACCGTCACGTTCGCAGCAGCCGGACCTTTTGGCCCTTGCTCAATATCAAACGTCACATGCGCACCTTCACTCAGAGATTTAAAACCAGTAGCATTGATTGCGCTATGATGTACAAATACATCCGGTCCGTCTTCTTGTTCGATGAATCCAAAGCCTTTGTGGTCATTAAACCACTTAACAGTTCCATTTATCATAATATCATCCTCCTTTCAAAAAATTTCAACGTTGCAAACTGAAGGATGATAACATTTAAAACACAGATGATTCCTACAGAAAGAAACTCTCCCGCCAATTCAAGGCGAAACTTAATTGATACCACACCCTAAGCACCTTTAAATGTAATAGCAAGCTAAATATTTATTTTTTAAGAAAAAATGATGTTGAATCTGAAATGCGAATAAGGTTTCCTGCGTCTCATTTTGCCTTGCTTACATCTGCTCCAACCAGTAAAAGCCCGATTTGCTTAATAGATTCTTTACGTTTCTTGCGATTTCTGTCATAATTTTTTAGTATTTACAGGCAGACCTCATTTTGTCTGGTAAGGAAAAATAACTTTGTTTTTGATTATAACAAGAAGAATAATAAATGTCTGATTCAAGAAAATTCCGTTTTTCCATAGACAGGGGCGGCACTTTTACGGATATATATGCTGAAATTCCTGATGCGCCTGGTTTTAAGGTAATCAAACTTCTTTCAGAGGATCCTGATAATTATTCTGATGCGCCAAGGGAGGGGATGCGTCGCATCCTGGAAGAATTCCTCGGTAAGTCCATTTTTGATGACGACTTTAACACTGACCATATCGAGTGGATCCGAATGGGAACCACGGTTGCGACAAACGCCCTTCTCGAAAGAAACGGAGAAAAAAGTGCCCTCCTTGTTACAAAGGGATTTCGTGATATCCTCCAAATTGGAAATCAGGACCGGCCAAAACTCTTTGATCTCAGGATCGAGAAACCCGAACTCCTCTATGAAGAGGTTGTCGAAGTGGATGAGAGAATACGCATCCTCAGAGATGATGAGGCACCTGTTGACTATCCTGTTGTGCATGGAATAACCGGTGAAAGCTACGTGATTCTGAAACCCATCGATTTAACGGCGCTGGAAGCTGAGCTTTACAGCCTTAAAGAAAAAGGGATAAAGAGTCTTGCCATCGTATTTATGCATGCCTATGCCTGGCCGGAACACGAAAAAGTCGCGCTGCAGCTTGCCAGGAAAACAGGTTTCACGAATGTTTCGCTGTCCTCTGCTGTCATGCCGAGCGTAAAACTTGTTGCCAGAGGCGATACAACTATGGTGGACGCTTATCTGACACCGATTATCAAAAAATATCTAAAAAACTTCAGAAAGGGGTTCGCAGACGGTTTTAAAAAAAATAATCTTTTATTTATGCAGTCCAGCGGCGGGCTTGTCCCTGCCGATGATTTTACCGGAAGCCGGGCCATACTTTCAGGACCTGCAGGTGGTGTTGTGGGGTTTGCCGAAACAATCTTCAGCCGGGAAACCAAACAGCCCGTCATAGGATTCGACATGGGAGGAACTTCCACGGATGTTTCCAGATTCGGCGGTGAATATGAACTGGTTCATGAGACCGAAACCGCCGGTGTTCGCATTCAGGCGCCCCAGTTAAATATCAAGACCGTTGCCGCTGGAGGCGGATCCCGCCTGTTTTTCGAAAACGGATTGTTTCTTGTAGGCCCTGAATCATCAGGCGCTGATCCAGGGCCTGTGTGTTACCGGAAAAACGGGTTTTTATCTTTAACCGACGCCAACCTTTTACTTGGACGTCTTCAGCCGGAATATTTTCCTAAAATATTTGGCCCTCAACACAATATGCAGCCTGATATTAAAGCAGCCCGGCATGTAATGGAGGATATTTTAAAAGAGATAAACGAGTACAATATTCGTGAGGGACTGGAAATCATGAGTATTGAAGATGCGGCGCTTGGATTCGTGAACGTCGCAAATGAGGTGATGGCCAGACCTATAAGGGAAATCTCAGTGATGCGCGGATTTGATATCCAGGAGCATATCCTGGCTACATTCGGAGGGGCCGGGCCTCAGCATGCATGTGCTATTGCCGGAATACTGGGTATTTCGAAAATATTTATTCATCGATTTTCAGGGATATTATCAGCGTATGGCATGGGACTCGCAGACGTGGTTGTTGAAAAACAAACGCCTGCAGCGGAAAAGTATAAGGCGGAAAATCTCCCTGACCTTATTGCAAGAGCCACGAAACTAAAACTTGCCGCTGAATCGGAACTGATTGAACAGGGTTTTGACACAAACAGCATTTTAAGCCGCATCTATCTGAACCTTCGCTATGATGGAACCGATACGTCCATTATGATTGCTGAACCAAGGAATCGGGATTTCAGAAAGGCTTTTAAATCAGCCCATATTCGCGAATTCGGCTTTGATCTCGAAAACCGAGACATCCTGGTGGATGATCTTCGCGTAATGTCCATTGGTAAAACAGTCGGTTTAAAGAGAATGCAGATCCAGAAGTCAGACCAGGCTCCGGATCCGATTGATTTTGTATCATGCTATTTTGAAGGCGGCTGGCAAACAACACCAGTATATCGATTGGACGACCTCAAAGGGGGCCAGAGAATCAAGGGGGCGTCTGTCATAATCCACGATATTTCAACAATACTTGTGGAACCTGGAAGCCGGACGCGAATAACAAAATTCGGCGATGTTGAGATCCAGGTTGGGGAAAAACAAGATTACAGCGTCGGCGCAAAAGTCGATCCTGTGCAGCTAACCATTTTCAGTAATCTTTTCATGTCGATTGCCGAACAGATGGGGCGGATGCTGGAAAAAACAGCCGTATCCACAAACATAAAAGAACGGCTCGATTTTTCATGCGCCCTTTTCGATTCAAACGGTGAGCTGGTGGCCAATGCACCTCATTTGCCGGTTCATCTCGGCTCAATGAGCGAAGCAGTAAAAGGCCAGATTCGTATTAACGGTTCCAATACAAAACCAGGCGATGTTTTCGTGTCGAATCATCCGCGTGCCGGCGGGAGTCATCTTCCGGATATTACTGTTGTAACCCCTGTGTTTTTGAACGGAATGATAATTTTCTGGACAGCATCAAGGGGACACCATGCCGATATAGGAGGGATTTCCCCCGGCTCCATGCCTCCTGATTCCAGACGTCTTGAAGAAGAAGGCGCATGCATCGAATCCTTCAAGCTTGTGGAAAAAGGGATTTTCCAGAAAAAAGGTATAATGGAATTACTTATGGCACCCGGAAGGATTAAACCCTCGCCTGGAAGGCCTTTGATAAGCGGATCGCGTAATCCATCAGATAACATCTCCGATTTAAAAGCCCAGATAGCGGCTAATCAAAAAGGGATCAATCTTGTCCTTGAAATGGTCGATAAATACAGCCTCGAAACCGTGCTTGCATATATGGGGCATGTGCGAAAAAGCGCTGAAGAGGCTGTGCGAAAAAGTCTGAAAAACCTCTCCCAAAAAAAAGGTCTGAAAGAAATCGACATTGTGGAGGCTGTGGATTATCTCGATGATGGAAGTCCTGTCGCACTGAAGCTGACTATTGACAGAAGAGACGGGAGCGCTATATTTGATTTTACAGGAACCGGATCGGAGCTTGACGGCAACCTCAATGCCCCGGTCGCCGTGACAAAATCGGCTATTCTCTATAGCCTCAGATGTCTTATCGAAAAAGACCTTCCCTTAAACGACGGGTGTCTGATCCCGATCCAGATAATTATTCCGCCCTGCTCTTTTCTCGATCCTTCCCCCGAAGCAGCAGTGGTGGGCGGAAACGTACTGACTTCCCAGCGAGTCGTGGATGTTGTATTAAAGGCATTCGGTGTTGCAGCCGCTTCACAGGGGTGTATGAATAACTTTACTTTCGGGAACGAAACTTTTGGATATTATGAAACCATCGGAGGCGGTGCAGGAGCCGGTCCAGGATGGAACGGTCAATCAGGCGTTCATACACACATGACCAATACAAGAATCACAGAT
Source organism: uncultured Desulfobacteraceae bacterium (assembly GCA_964472445.1). Taxonomy (GTDB): domain Bacteria; phylum Desulfobacterota; class Desulfobacteria; order Desulfobacterales; family ETH-SRB1; genus CAYYMU01. Next base: position 14,746 of record CAYYMU010000016.1, on the reverse strand, counting down.
CCGGAAATTCTGGAGCGTCGTTATCCGGTTATGCTAAGGAAATTTTCTTTAAGGAAAAATTCGGGCGGCAAAGGCCGATACAAGGGCGGCGATGGTCTGGTTCGGGAAGTGGAATTTTTAGCTCCTTTAAACGCTGCCATACTTTCGGAGCGGAGAGTTTATGCGCCCTATGGTCTGCAAGGCGGAAAGAGCGGTAAACAGGGTAAGAATCTGTTTATCGAGAAAAAGGGCAAAATATCCGATTGGGGCGGAAAAAATAAAATCAAGGCAGAACCAGGAGATCGAATCAGGATTTTAACGCCCGGTGGAGGCGGGTTTGGTAAAGCCTGATAAGAAAACAACAAACGTCAGGATGGATCCGAGATCAGTGAATCGGACCCTTACCAACGTGACGGTTATGGGCGGTCAGAATGTTTTTTCGTAATCGCATGGAAAGAGGTGTTATTTCCACCATTTCATCGGATTTGATAAAGTGAATGGCCCGTTCCAGTGTCATGGGCATAACCGGGGTTAAAATTACGGCGTCATCCTTGCCTGAGGCCCGCATATTGGTGAGTTTTTTTTCTTTACAGGGATTTACGTTGATATCCACTTCACGGTTGTATTCTCCCACGATCATACCTTCATATACCGGATCATTGGGCACTACAAACAACTGCCCTCTGGGTTCCAGCTTGAACAAGGCGTAGGCCACGGCCTTTCCCTGACGGTCAGAGACCAGTGATCCCGTGTATCGGGAGGGAAAATCTCCCATATAATTTTCATACCCGGAAAAATAAGAATTCAGGATTCCAGTGCCTTTGGTATCGGTCAAAAATTCCTCTCTGTACCCGATCAGTCCCCGTGAGGGCATGATAAATTCGATTCTCACCCTGCCAGTACCCTTATTTACCATATTGCTCATGCGGGCCTTTCGGTGTGTCAATTTTTCAGTAACTATCCCCACGAAGGGCTCATCGCAATCCACGAACACATGCTCCATTGGTTCCTGGCGCTTGCCGTTTTTTTCCTTATAGATAACCTCGGGCCGCCCCACGCACAATTCAAACCCCTCTCTGCGCATGGTTTCTATGAGGATGGCCATTTGAAATTCCCCCCTGCCCTTAACAATGAAACGATTTTGAGTACCGGTATCTTCCACGCGAATGGCCACGTTACGCAAAGTTTCTTTCATAAGCCGTTCCCGGATTTTTCGGGATTGAACAATTTTACCTTCCCTTCCTGCCAGGGGACCGTTGTTTATGGAAAAGGACATAGAGACCGTGGGCTCATCCACGCGGATGCGTTTCAATGCCTTGGGCGCAGTCTGGTTACAGATGGTGTCACCGATTTTAACGTTCTCGATACCCGACAGCACGATGATATCGCCGGCCTCGGCACTGTCCACAGCTTTAAGTATCATTCCCTGGTATACCTGTAGTTTGCTGAGTTTAATGGGCACCCGGGTGTTATCTTCCGAGATGCATACCAGACTGTCATTAAAGGAGATGGAGCCGTTTAAAATTTTGCCTACGGAGAGGCGGCCCAGATAGTCGGAATAGGCCAGATCCGCCACCAGCATTTGAAAGGGTGCGTCAAGATCGTTAACAGGTCCCGGGATTTTAGATAAAATCGTGTCAAAGAGCAGGTCAAGGTTTTCCCCGTGCTCATCCAGACTGGCTTGAACAATGCCTTGACGGCCAATGGCATAGAGCACCGGAAAATCCATTTGTTCCTCGGAAGCATCCAGATCTATAAACAGATCGTAAATTTCATCCAGAACTTCATCCGCCCGTGCATCTTTCCTGTCGATCTTATTGATAATCACCAGCATGACCAGCCCGGCTTCCAGAGCCTTTTTTAAAACAAACCTGGTTTGGGGCAAAGGGCCTTCCGAGGCATCCACCAGCAAAATGGCGCCGTCCACCATGGCCAGCGCCCGCTCAACTTCACCGCCAAAATCAGCGTGGCCCGGGGTGTCCAGAATGTTGATTTTGTTTTTTTTCCACACAACCGAGCAATTTTTAGCCGCAATGGTAATGCCCCGCTCCCGTTCCAGGTCCATGCTGTCCATGATCCTGTCATCCATTTCCTTGCCTTCCCGAAACAGGCCGCTTTGGCGAAACATGGCATCCACCAGGGTTGTCTTTCCATGATCGACGTGGGCAATGATAGCAATATTTCTCAAATTTTGATTTTGTTTTTTTGTCATAATAAATTTAAAGCCTCTCTGAACTAAATTTTTATTTAAAATTGATGGTGTCGTAAAAAGTCCCATCTACTGCGTTGTAGTATTTTTTCAGACCCTCGACATACTATATGTATGCCTTCGGTCCTGAAAAAACCCTACGCCTTGTATATGAACCCTGGTCGCCTCCGGCGCCGCCAAAGGCGGGTAAACCTTTTTACTTAGCCATCTGCAGTTAAATTAGTGGCTTTTTACGAGTTTATCAAAGCTGATGAACTCGTAAAAAGTCATTTGTAAGCGACATTGAGCGGTTTTGGAAAAAGATTAATCCCAAAAATGCTCACAGAGCGAACAAATTCTACTTTCAAATAACTCAACTGTAGTTTTTTGCCGGTTATCGCAACAGTTATAATTACTCAGCCACCGATCTACGCTGATTATCACGGATATTTTATTATTATCCTATACGTAACCGTTCACGGAACATTGAAATTAGAAATTTGGGCTTCATGCTTTTGTACTGTTTTTCCCAATTTCTAATTTCCAGTTTCAAGCTGTGAAAGGCAACTTTAGTATTTAAACCTATCTGCGGTCATCTGTTTAAGTCTGTGGCTGAATAGTTACTTTAATTTAATTATAACTGAAGACTGATTGCCAAAAGTTATTTTGGTTTCAAGTGCTACAAAGCGGCATAGTGGAGCTTTTTACGAAACCTTCAAAATTAATAATTCTTTATTTGTTTGTTTAATTTGTGGGTTAAAATATCCCGTCGAAATTTGTAGGTCGCTGAAGAAAACTGTCAGTTTATCTTATTATAAAACGAAAAATCAAGATATTAAATTATATTTATCTATGGCTATGAAAAATTGCAATGAAAATACCTGCGAGAAAAACTGCATTGCCGGTTATGCGCAATTTCTGGAAGCCCTCAGCAGCTTCTACAGATATATCCATAATCTGATTTTAAATTGATTTTTTCTTTAATGTGTGTAATTTTTATTTTTACCGTTCCTTTTTGACGTGATATTGCTTGATATTGCTTGAGAATTGGTTTTTATGCCCCAGTTTACAGTGCAAGCCACCTTTTTCTTTTAACTGAATATTATGTGCTTAAGGATGAAACAATGCCCGTAGATATTAATATAATTAAATCTTTGAACTTCTTTAAGGATTTTTCACATGCAGATCTGGAAGAGATTGCTCCTCTTATAGATCAGATCAGGACAACAGAAGGTGAAAGAATAACGTGCAGGGGTTGCCATGCTGACACTTTTTTTATTATTTTTTCAGGTAATTTTATGATTTCTTTTAAACACGACAGGTCATATACTTTACATGACAGAGGTGACATTATTGGTCTTTCGACTCTTATCATGCCTTTTGCTTATACCGGTACAGCAGTAGCTTTAACAGAAGGAGCTGTTTTATCGATGCCTGGTGAAGAATTACTGCGTATTATTCAGAGCAATTCTGAATTGGGCGAAAAAATTATGAAAAAAATAAATGAAATTGTTGAAAAAAGAATGCCTTTTGTTACAGGGAGGTGCTAATTGTACGGTTTGGATGCAATATCAGCTAATAATGGCTGGCAGCTTGCTGCCCTGGGGATTTCAATAGTTTTTGCAGGACTTATAGTACTTTCTTTTTCGATTTCCCAGATACACAGGGTCCTTGAATTTTTTGATAAAAGCAGCGGCTTTTCCCAACGGATAAAGAAAGCAGGCAGAGAAAAAAACATATCGGAGCCGGATGTTGCTGATTCACCTTTACCAGCAGGCATTAAAGAGTCTGCTTTTCAGTTTAAACTTTTAATTAAACACATAGGCGAACCGTTTTCATTGCCTGAACTGATCGATTTTTCAAAAAAATGCGGGCTTTTGCACTCACACTTGCGTATTAATGATCTGCTTCAGACAAACTTGATAATTCCTGATGGAAAGGGCTATTTTTTATGGAATTATGAGGTTGAAAAAACATTAAGGCTTTTTGATGAAAGAGGGGAGTAGAGTTTAACCAATGGTAAATCTTTTAATAGAATTTTTGTCCAACACTGGTTTTGCACTTGCAGGCTATCAGAATATAATAATGCTTCTGGTGGGCATAGTGCTTATTTATCTGGGGATATCAAAATGTTATGAACCGCTTCTTCTGGTGCCCATAGGCTTTGGTATCCTGATGGGTAATATCCCTGTAATCAGGGATTTTGGACTTGGAATTTATGAAAACGGCAGTTTTTTAAATTATATGTATTTTGGTGTTATGCATGATGTTTATCCGCCTTTAATTTTCCTTGGCGTAGGAGCTCTTACTGATTTTTCTGCTATGCTTGCCCGTCCATCCCTTATGCTTCTCGGCGCCGCAGCCCAGGTGGGAATTTTTATAACTTTTTTAGGTGCCCTTGCGATTGGCTTTCTTCCAAATGAGGCTGCATCAATAGGTATTATCGGAGGAGCTGACGGACCTACGGCTATTTTTCTTACAGCCGTGCTTGCTCCGCGGCTGATAGGCCCTATTGCAATAGCAGCTTACTCATATATGGCCCTTGTTCCTGTAATTCAGCCGCCAATAATGAAGCTGCTTACCTCCCGCAAAGAACGGCTGATAAGGATGGAAGAACCTCGCGAGGTTTCAAAAAGGGAAAAACTGATTTTTCCAGTAGTTGGATTTTTGCTGTGTTGCTTCATAGCTCCAGGTGCGCTTCCTCTTCTTGGAATGCTTTTTTTTGGCAATCTTTTAAAAGAAAGCGTAGTGGCTGAACGTCTTGCCAAGGCAGCCCGCACTTCTATTATTGATACAGTAACTATATTGCTTGGCATAGCTGTTGGCGCGAGCACACAGGGCGATATTTTTCTTACCAGCAAATCCATAGGTATTTTTGTTCTCGGCGCTTCAGCCTTTGCCGTGGCAACAGCAGCAGGTGTTATTTTTGCGAAAATCATGAATCTTTTTGTGCGTAACAAGATAAACCCGCTTATAGGCGCAGCAGGGGTGTCAGCTGTTCCGAATTCTGCCCGGGTTGTTCAAATAGTTGGCCAAAAAGAAGATCCTACAAATTTTCTTTTAATGCATGCCATGGCACCAAATATATCAGGCGTTATCGGTTCTGCGATTGCAGCGGCAATTCTGTGGAGCTTTTTAGGTGGATAATAATGTCATTTTTTTCTTGACTTGTATTATTTTATGTAGGATACAAAAAAATAGGCTGATAAAATAAATTGACTTCACACACTGTTCAGTGCTTTTTATTTTTTATTATGATCTTTTAAACTCTTATCTGTTCTGTAATACTCTTAAAACTTCAAAAACTCTCCATAGTTATTTTAGCCCTGATTAGGCAAGGTTTCTAAAACAAGATACCTGAAAAAGCCAGAATCGGGCAGGATAACACTTTTTTATGCTTTTGCATGCATAACACTACCTTTATTTTTTTAGCTTAGGTGAATTAGATTTTTTTTCTAAACAGCACATGTCATTGATTAAAATTATTTAACTGAAAGTATTTACACCAACCTTTAACAGCATCAGGAGGTGCAAATGGAAAAGGAAAGAGAATTTTATGAAAGGCTTAAGAAAAAAGGGGTCTCAAGAAGAGACTTCATGAGGTACTGTACTTTCCTCACGGCTACTATGGGGCTTTCATCGTCATTTGTTCCAAAGGTAGCAGAGGTTTTTGCAGCGCCCACACAGCGCCCGCCTGTTATTTGGCTGCATTTTGCCGAATGTACAGGATGTTCCGAAGCCCTTATCAGAGCTATGTACCCATGGGCAGATGAGCTGATTCTGGAAGTTATTTCACTGGAATATCATGAAACTCTTATGGCTGCAGCAGGTCATCAGGCTGAAGAAAATCTTCACAATGCGGTTGAGAAGTATAAGGGCAAGTTTATCTGTGTTGTTGAAGGTGCTGTTGCTACAAAGTACAACGGCGGGTATGGAAAGGTCGGAGGCAAATCATTCCTTGATATCGCAAAGGATGTATGCCCAAAAGCCGCTGCGGTAATCTGTATGGGCACATGCTCTTCATACGGAGGCGTTCAGGCTGCCAAGCCTAATCCAGGCGGTTACAAAGGAGTTGGAGATGCCATTGGAATTAAAACATTAAACCTGCCAGGATGTCCTCCAAATCCAGTTAATTTTGTCGGCACAGTTGTTAATTATCTCCTTCTTGGTAAACTCCCGGCTCTTGATGCTTTGGGTAGACCGCTTTTTGCATATGGCAAAACTATTCATGATCAGTGCCCAAGAAGATCGCATTTTGAAAATAACGAGTTTGTGGAAGAATTTGGTTCAGAAGAGGCAAAAATGGGTTACTGCCTTTACAAAATGGGTTGCAAGGGGCCCGAAACTTACAACAATTGCCCGATTGTAAAATTCAACGAAGGCACAAGCTGGCCTGTTGAAGCAGGACATCCCTGCATGGGCTGTAGCGAACCTGATTTCTGGGACAAGATGAGCCCGTTTTACGAGGAAATGTAGTTATAAAAACAAATAATAATCCTTTTTAAGAAAAAAGGGAGGAGATAATATGGGTAAAAGAATAACAATAGATCCAATTACCAGGATAGAAGGCCACCTACGTATTGAAGTTGAGGTCGAAGGAGGCAAAGTTAAGAATGCCTGGAGCTCAGGCCAGATGTTCAGAGGCATAGAACTTATTCTTCAAGGCCGTGATCCCCGCGATGCACAGCATTTTGTCCAGCGATCCTGCGGAGTCTGAACTTATACACATGCTTTGTCCTCGGTGAGGGCAGTCGAAAATGCAGTTGGCGTTAAAATTCCGAAAAATGCGCGCATAATGAGAAACCTGCTTCATGGCGCACAATTTCAGCATGACCACATTGTTCATTTTTATCATCTTCATGCTTTGGATTGGGTTGATATTGTAAGTGCATTATCAGCTGATCCAAAGAAAACAGCAACTCTTTCAGAAAATGTAAGTAATGCACCATGGGGTGGCTCAGCGTATTATAAAGGTGTCCAGCAGCGTCTTAAAACTTTTGTCGAAAGTGGTCAGCTTGGCCCCTTGAATAATGCATACTGGGGACATCCTGCATATAAACTTCCGCCAGAAGCAAACCTTATGGCTTCAGCGCATTATATTGAAGCTCTTCGTCTCCAGGCAAAGGCAGTCAGGATGCACGCAATATTCGGCGCAAAAAATCCACATCTGCAGTCGCTTGTTGTTGGAGGAATAACATCAGTAAGAGATCTTACTCCTGATCGCATAGCTGAATTTCTTTCTGTCTGGAAAGAGACTCAGACATTTGTCAATGATGTATATATTCCTGATCTGCTGGCCGTTGCTTCATTTTATAAAGATTGGGGCGCAATCGGCGGAACCAGTAATTTCCTGGCATGGGGAGACCTTCCCTTAACCGATAAAGAACCTGAAAGTCTCTATATGCCAAGAGGCATTATAATGAAACGGGATCTTGCCGGCGTGAAAATGGCAGAACAGGATAAGGTTACTGAGCATATTGCACGTTCATGGTATGAGGCGGGCAGCCCAAAACATCCTTATAAGGGCGAAACCAAGCCTCTTAAGGAAGATCCAAAATACAGGACAGGTGGAAAATATTCCTGGATTAAGGCACCTCGCTACGAAGGAGAACCATGCGAGGTTGGACCTCTTGCGAGAGTGCTTGTAGCCTATGCAAGAGGACAAAAAGATATAAAGGCCGTGGTTGACAGCACACTTAAGAAACTTGACATTCCAGTCAGTGCACTGTTTTCTACTCTTGGCAGAACAGCAGCCAGGGGCCTTGAAACAATCGCAATCGGCAATGCCATGGAAGGATGGGTCATGGAACTGGTTGAAAATATTAAAAGTGGTGATACTAAAACTTATCAGTCATGGACAATGCCTGACAAGGCCATGGGTGTAGGCCTGAATGACGTTGCAAGAGGATCTCTTGGTCATTGGATTGAAATTGAAAACAAGAAGATCAAAAATTATCAATATGTCGTACCATCAACCTGGAACTTAGGGCCAAGATGTGACAAAGGAAAGATGGGACCCGTAGAAGAGGCGCTCATTGGAACCCCTGTTGCGGATCCAAAGCGTCCGATAGAGGTTCTGCGAACAGTTCATTCCTTTGATCCTTGTATAGCCTGCGCTGTTCATATAATTGATCCTGATTCAAATCAGGTTTACAAGATTAAGGTGCTATAAAAATTAAGATTCTTTGTATATAATTTCCCCTTTTGCCTTTCTGATCATGGGAGGTTAAAGGGGAAATTCATTTCTATATCAACTTTTTTTTATGAGATCCTTGAGAAATGTTTCTCGCTAAAAATGGGCATTTGCAAAGGTTTCTCCATGTCTTTCCAAACCATATTCAATCTATTCTCTTGATTGCATTAATATTAATTTGATGTTATAAATATATTATGAATAATATTCTAAAAAAGAACTCACAGAAAATTATGGTCTTAGGTGTTGGATGCATACTTTGCAGCGATGAAGGCTTTGGCATACGTGTTATAGAAAGAATGCAGAAGCTTTACGAGTTTCCTGATGATCTATCGATTGTTGATGGTGGTGTTTTGGGAATCAGTCTTCTGGGTGTAATTTCAGAAGCTGACAAGCTTATCGTTGTTGATGTTATCCGAAATAATGGAAAGCCCGGATCTCTCTATCGTATAGATGGTGATGCCATACCCCAGCGGATCAGGGCAAAAAATTCTCTTCATCAAATCGATTTTCTTGAAGCATTAACTCTGTGCCAGGCTCTTGACAAGGTCCCTGAAACTACTATTATAGGTGTAGAACCGGAAGATATTGAAACAGTCAGTATTGACCTTACACCGGCAGTTGAAACACAGATTGATCCTGTAATGGAGATGGTTCTTGCCGAACTTGACAGCCTGGGGGTAAAATATAAAAAAAAGGAGCAATTAAATGTGTCTTGCAGTTCCTTCAAAGATAATAGATATTGAAGATAATATGGCTGTCATTGATGTTGATGGAGTAACAAGAAAAACCAGCCTTCTGCTTCTGGAAAACCCTCAAATCGGTGATTATGTCATTGTTCACGCAGGCTTTGCTTTACATAAAATCGATGAAGCAGTTGCAATGGATACCTTGCAAATATTGAAGGATGCAGCCGAGTTGGCTGAAAAACTCGAAGATCTCGAGCAATGACCAACTGAAAAAACCATGACAAGTGACTATGTTGCCAGAAGACTCAATATAAAAGGAATAGTTCAGGGAGTTGGTTTTCGGCCATTTATTTATAACCTGGCAATTCGGCATAAAATAAAAGGCGAAGTCTCAAACACCTCTTCCGGCGTGACTGTGATCATAGAGGGCAATGAAGATGATGTTGAATCATTCTGTCTTGACATTACTGAAAAAAAGCCGCCGCTGTCTCATATCACTGATGTTTTAATCAACCCCGAACCTGTCAAAGGTTTCACAAACTTTCTCATTGCGCAAAGTGCCGGACCGGCTGACCGTTCAACCCTTATTTCGCCTGATGTTTCTGTTTGCAATGACTGTCTTCGCGAACTTTTTGATCCGCACGACCGCCGGTATCAATATCCTTTCATAAACTGCACAAACTGCGGCCCCAGATATACAATTATTTCAGATATTCCTTATGACCGTCCAGAAACTTCGATGAAACATTTTAAAATGTGTGAAAAATGCCAGGCTGAATATGACGACCCGGGCAACAGGAGATTCCATGCGCAGCCAAATGCCTGTGAAAAATGCGGGCCTAATGTTTCTCTGCACGATAATAATGGGAAGAAGATTGATACCCTTAATCCAATTGAAAAAACCGCACAGCTTTTAAAAAAAGGTTCTATTGTTGCAATAAAAGGGCTGGGAGGATTTCATCTGGCAGTGGATGCTGTAAACAGCATTGCCGTGAGCCTGCTCAGGAGCAGAAAACACCGCGAAGAAAAACCTTTTGCAGTCATGTCCAGAGATATGGAAAGCATTCGCAAATATGCATATTTGAAGCCTGAAGAAAAAGCGCTTCTTAAATCATTACAACGTCCTATTGTAATTCTTGAAAAAAGAAACCCCAATCCCCTTTCAGAAGATATTTCGCCGCGAAACAGATATTTCGGGGTGATGCTTCCTTATACTCCCCTTCACTATCTTTTGCTGAGCCACAATTTTACTGCTCTGGTTATGACCAGCGGGAATATGAGCGAAGAGCCCATTTGCATTGATAATGACGATGCTTTTAAAAAGCTTTCAAATATTGCAGATTATTTTCTGGTACACAACAGAGATATATATTTGCGCAGTGATGATTCCATAGTAAAGCATACGGCCGGTCATACAAGGTTTATGCGCCGGTCAAGGGGTTATGTGCCGGTTCCTGTTTTTTTAAAGAAAAATATTGATCAGATACTTGCCTGCGGCGGAGGACTGAAAAGCACTGTCTGCCTTACAAAGGAAAATAATGCTTTTATAAGCCAGCACATTGGAGATCTTGATAATCAGGCAACGTACGAGTTTTTTCAGCTGACAATCAGGCACATGAAACAGATACTTGATATCAATCCCAAAATTGTTGCCCATGATCTTCATCCTGATTATCTGAGTACAATATACGCGCTTGAGCTTCACGATATTCAAAAAATGCCTGTTCAGCATCATCATGCACATATAGCAAGCTGTATGGCAGAGAACCGCTTAGACGGTCCGGTAATAGGGCTTGCATTCGATGGCACCGGCTATGGAACAGACGGCAGTATATGGGGAGGAGAGATACTAATTGCTGAAGAAGGTGAATTCCAGCGCAAAGCGCACCTGTCATATGTTTCCATGCCTGGAGGAGATGCGGCGATAAAAGAACCATGGCGCATGGCTGTGAGTTATCTTTGCGATGCTTTTGAAAAAGATTTTGCCGGCCATGATCTGCCTCTGTTTAAACAGATCGACAATAATAAGATAAAATTTATCGCTGAAATGATCTCAAAAAAAGTAAATTCTCCGCTTACTTCAAGCTTGGGGCGTTTCTTTGACGGCATGGCAGCAATTATTGGTATCAGGAATAATGTTTTCTTTGAAGGCCAGGCTGCTATGGATTTGGAGATGATTGCTGATCAAGATACAAAAGAGGTATATGATTTTGAATGGACATCGGAAAAGATCCGCAGAATTTTATTAAAGCCCATAATATGCGGCGTAATAAAAGACATGGACAAAAATGTACATATTTCAAAAATAAGCGGCAAGCTTCATAATACAATTATTATATTATTCTCAGAATTATGTGAGGTTATAAGAAAAGAAACAGGTTTGAACAGGGTTGCCTTAAGCGGAGGCGTATTCCAGAATTCGATTATTTTATCTGGATTAATAAAAGGTCTCAGCAACAGAGGCTTTAAGGTAATAACACACAGTCTTGTTTCAACCAATGACGGGGGAATTTCTCTTGGCCAGGCAGTAATTGCGGCAGCGGCCCACCCTTAAACCGTCATTCCGGTGCTTTTTTAACTGTAGCGGTAAATTCATTCATAGTTAAAGGTTTTGATAAAAATGCATGACCAAAATTAATCGGGAGATGATCCTCAAATTTTAAGTTCTGTATTTATTATATTGTTTACATGCTTTGCTATGGAAAGCGATGCTGTAAGCCCTGGGGATTCAATTCCTATTAAATTAATAAATCCTTCCATCCCTATATCAACCTCATGTTTTATGACAAAATCCTTTATACCATAACCTTTGATCTTGGGACGAATTCCTGCCATATCTGGATTAAAAGCTTCTTTGTCCAGCCCTTTGATATTTTTTTTCGCGTTTTTATAAAAAATATCTTTTTTACCGGCATCAACTTTATAGTCTATATCATCCACATACTCTGCATCCGGTCCAAAACGAAGGCGTCCGGCTAAATCCAGAGTGGCATGGATGCCTAAACCGGTCAAATCTTTGTTCGGCACAGGGTAAATAAGCATTTTTACAGGTGATTTTCTGGAATAAGAAAAATATGAACCCTTGCAGTAGCTAAGCCTGTAACCTGTTTTTTCAATATTAACACCTATCAGTTCAGCTACATAATCCGCAGCAAGCCCGGCTGAATTTATAACCACTGAGGAAATAAATTTATAATCATTATTTTTTATGCCTATTACATATCCGTTTTTATGTTTTTCAATGGAATTAGCCTCTGTGTTAAAGGAAAATAAAACACCGGACGCACTCGCAACTCCATGCAAATGAGACATTAAGGAGTGCGAATCAATAATGCCGGTATTTGGAGAATAAACAGCGGCTTTTGCATTAACATTTGGCTCTATTTTGTTTATTTCATCTTTTTCAATAAGCTTCAGCCCTTTAACGCTATTCTTTATTCCAGTATTATAAAGCTCCTGCACTTCTTTTACTTCCGACTCGCTAACTGCTATTATTAATTTGCCAAGCCTTGAATAAGGAATGGAATATTTTTCGCAATATTTATATAAAAGTCCTGCGCCTTCCACGCACAATTCAGCTTTAAGCGAGTTTGGAGAATAATAGATACCGGAGTGAATAACCTCGCTATTGCGACTGCTTGTCTCCTGCCCGAATTTTTCATGTCTTTCAAGCACAATAATATCGTCATATTCCCGAGACAGTTCCGCTGCTATAGCCAGTCCCACTACGCCAGCGCCTATAATTGTTATTTTAACTTCGTCCATTTTTCCCTGACTTGTATTGAAGACTTTGGTGCGTTGAAATCCTTGCTTAAATCATAAAATTCGGTACTTTTTACAAAACCATCAAAATTGATATAGATTATGTTGACACGGAAAGGCTCATATGTGTTAGCCAGCTTTCTCTAAGTTTTATTTTTATTTTTTTGAACTTTTATTTTATTTTTTTTCATATTTTTCATCTTTATCTTTTAACTCTAAGGGTTCTCGTGGTTCTTTTAGTGGATATTCTTCTGGTTCTTCAGGCTGTAATTTTACAAACATTTCGTTCACGAAGGATTGAATAATCAACGATAATCCCGTTTTCGTTGTAGGGGCAGAATCCATTTCTGCCCTTTTGGTGGCGGATACGAAATGGGCGGATATGGAATCCGCCCGTACGGCAGAATCTATTTCTGCCCTTTTGGGGGCTCTGTAGTAAACAAAGCAAAAATCGGCAGATGATCCGAGTATCCTTTGCCGAGATGTCTGCCCTTTCCTCTTTCAGATCTCTGCCATCTATAAACGGCTTTTCGATTAAAGAGATAATCAGGAGTAAACCTGTTAAAAGAATTATCTATATATGAAATTCCCTTTTTGTCATAAAGTCCTTTTGATAAAATAATGTTGTCAGGACTGCTTTTATAACCAAAAAAATTATAAGACCAACGCCTTTTTTGATTAATTTCAAACCACAGATTATAAAGATATTCATTATTTGTCTGTTCCATCAAATTTTTTTCACTTACAAACTCAAAGCCCATAATGGTTTTTAAAATATGATTAATTCCTGTAATGCCCGCTGTATCATTTAATTTCGCCTTATTTCTAAATGTGTTGAATTCATTGTAATCTGAATTAAAATCACCTGTTAAAATAAAATCAGTATCATCTTCTAATTTATCAATTTCACGCTTAAGCGCCCTGGCATAAATTATTCTGCCTGTTTCAGGACTTTTTTTTGATTTCCAGTGATTGACAAACAGAACAAGAAAATGGCCTTCTATATCAAGGGTAATTTTCAGGATATTTCTTGCGAATTTGTTATGCACTGATATTTCTTCTTTCTTAATGATCGGGAACCTGGACATCACAGCACATTTAACAGTTGTTGCTTTTGAATCCGCTATTGCAAAATATGGGTAATCAATGCCAAGGCTGAAAAGAATCTTCTGTAGATAAACAAGAGATTTTTTCGACTCAATCTCCTGCAGTGTAATAACATCTGCATTTAAGTCCTTTATAACTCTTGCAATATTTCGAGCCTTGATATTAAGCATGCCAATATTCCAGTTATAAGCTGTATCAGGAATATAACCGTCATATTCAGTGCCATCATAAGTAATATCAAAGAGGTTTTGTACATTATAACTTACAATCATAAAGTTTTTTGCCTCTATTGAATTGACAAACCCCAATACAATAATAAGTATTAACAGAACTGTTTTTTTTATATATTTTGACATTAAAGCAATATAATGCAATTTTTTATGTATTTATAAACGGTTAAGGGTTTTTCCCTTTGGCCTAAAGGACAAATGTCATCACAGAATTAGTTGCATTTGATAAAAATTCTAGTTGAATCTTTAAAAAAATATCTGATAATAAAACAACTTATAAAATACATATTTCCTCTCGTCTGACAAGACCTTTTAAAAAAATCATATTGTTATTGCGTACGAATAAAATAGATTGCATAATAAAAGTTTTTTGTTTCACTCGAAATGACAGGCTGAATCCATCAAGCTTGTGATTATGCGAGACCTTTGAAAAAGGCTCAATTTTGTTTAAGTTCAAGGAAGGCGAGGATTTCAACCACAGGAATATATTGATATTTCGAGGATTGAAATTTGAGCCTGACGCAGAAATTGGGCAAAAGGGGATGTTTTGCAAAGGTCTCTATGCACCGGCATCATAATATAAGTATAAAAGCTAAAT
>CAYYMU010000015.1:15038-21962 GCA_964472445.1 uncultured Desulfobacteraceae bacterium | reverse complement strand
CCTAGTACACCGAGAGCTAACCCACTTTTATAAGAAATAGTATTCTTACCCAGTGTAGGCATTATGTCGGTACCCTTAAAACCACCCACATAAGCCTTGTTGCCTCCGCTTTTGAAATTTTCCCCGGCCTGCCATTCGGCGCCAATTTCGAAATCTTTATTCACGTTGACTTCCATGATAAGGGCTTCAATATATACCATCGGGCGAGGAACATCGAGTTGTTTGATAACGCCCTCAAGTACATTATAGTCATCTCTCTCTGCAGTTATGATGAGGGTGTTTGTGGCCTTATCCGGCACGATGCTTATGTCTTTTGAGAGGAGGGGAGTTTTCCCTTTTTTGGTGTCTTTCGCGGCCTTTGATGGAATATTCATAAGGACTTTTGACAGGTCTTCGGCATTGGCATTTTGCAGACGGTAGATACGCAGCCTTTCTTCTCCTTTGGGGACATCCTTGTCTAAAAGTTTTATAAGCTGCTTTATGCGTGTGGTATCATTTTCACTGGCCAGAGTTATTATGGTATTTGTGCGTTCGTCAGCCACAATTTTTATGGCAGAGGCAATCATGCTTTTTTTTTGCCTAACTGTTTTCTGGAATATCTGATTCAGCGATTTGGCAATTTCCGTGGCAGAAGCGCGCTCCAGGGGAATTACCAATATCTGTTCTTCTATTCCCTCAATATCCAGAGCGTTTACAATTTTAAGAAGTCTTTTTATATTGGAGAGCAGGTCTGTTACGATAAGCGTCCCCGTGGGGGGGTAGGACAGAATAACGCTTGATTTGGATATCAGGGGCGCTAAAACCTTCTTTAGTTCATTGGGGTTTGCGTAATTCAGAGAAATAATCTGCGTCACAACCTTGTCTTCCGGGTCTATGGCGCTCTCTTTAAGACGGGTTTCAATGTTTTTTGTTCTTGCGTCTTTTGAAGGGATTATTTTTATAATATCTCCGGACGGAACCACGCTGAATCCATGCACTTCCAGCACCGATTCAAATACCTTATAGGCCTCCCGGGTTGAAATTCTTTTTGGAGAAATTATAGTAACCTTTCCCTTAACCCCCTTGTCGATCACGAAGTTGCTGTTAGTCAATTCGCTGATAAATTTGATGAATACCCTTATGTCAACATCATCAAAATCTATGGTAACGTATCTGGCCTCTTCTTTGCTCAGTGTGGTTTTCTTTTTTTCGATTTTTTTAACAGGAGAAATTTTTTGAGATTTCTTTCCCGGGCTTACAGTTTTTTTAGCAGAGGTTGAAATTATCTTTTTATCAGCGGTTGCCCAAGCTTCTATTGTAGTTCCAGGCAGCAAAAGCAGGATAATGCATGTTGTTAGAACAGCTAATAACAGATTTTTCTTAAATAATATTTTCATATCAGGTTCTTCTCCCGATTATTTGATGCAAAGGGTTCACGGTTTAACCAGCAACCAGCATTGTAGTTGTAACCATTACTTATTCAAAGACGTATTCCAGTTTCTGCGTTTCCCCTTTTCTTTTGATATTAAGGTTTATTGCACTCCCGGATTTCAGCCCGTTATACAGTTTCAGCATCTCATCAGGGCTCTTAATGTCCTGGTCGTTAACACTCTTTATGATATCCCTGTTTTGTATGCCCATTTTCTGAAAGATGCTTCCGGACTTTATGCTGTTTATTATGAAGCCATCCGACTTTCCTGAAGAAAAATGGGGTCTTATGCGAACCCGAGCTAACATTTCCCCCATGTTTTTAAACGCTTTGTCGATGTCGGTTTTTTTTACTTTTATTACATTATTTATACCTTTGACTTTTGACCTCTGACCTCTGACCTCCGACGTCTGATCTCTGATCGTCTTCCTCCATCTTCAGTATTTCATCCCTGCCATCTACCCTCAGAACAACCATGCCTCGCATAATTCTGATGATGGTGGCGGTGGCGACTGCATCCCCCTCTCTAAAAAGTCCCTGCTGCTTTTTATCTTTTTCTTCGATAACGGCGAAGTTGAAGCTTTTTGTGCCAAAAACAGTTCCAACAAGGGCAAGCCCCAGTTTTGTTGGTTCCAGTTCATCAATATCAATCTGTGTTTTTTCACCTGCTTTGTCAATCGAACCGAACAGGTTTCTTTCTGAAATTACTCTGTAGGTATTAAGAGACACTTTTTTCGCAACCGTCCGTCCAACAGTTTTTCCAGTGGATATTTCTTGTGTCCGAACTCCGGAAAGTTTTGCTTCCGCAGTCTTGTACAAGATGTCCACACACAAGTAGGACACAGCTGTTATTGCAGCAAGTATGAATATTGTACGGTATCTCGTCATAATTTATTATTCAGAGCGCCCAAAACCTTCTCGGTCTCCACTATTTTTGATTCGCAGCCCAAAATGTCAGTTTCATCATAATATCCCAGACGTTTTGACAAGCCAAACTGGTAATGCAACTCCCTTAAGGAGCCGAATGAGATTTCAAGAAAGCGGAGATACTCGGCCTGACTCTCACGCGCGCATCCTTCAACGATATTTGATGGAACTGAAACCGCCGCTCTTCTCATTTGGGAAGTCAACCCATATATTTCCTTTTTGGGAAATTTTCTGGTTGCCCTATAGATCAAAAGCACCACTTTATCAGCCAGTTCAAATGCTCTAAGTTTATTATGATCACGCATAATCTTTTCCTACACCCTAACACCCTTCAGCCTAATAACCTTCAGCCTAACAGCCTAACAGCTTTCATCTAAACCCTGGGATCGGTTTGGACACTGTTCCTTCCAGAGTGGTTGAAAATTTCCTGTCCAGAGCAGGAATTTTTATATTGCCCTTTATGGCAAGTCTGGTTTGCATGATTTCCCTGTCAAGAAAGAGATCTCCCGTAAAAGACCCGCTGAGCTGTTTTCCAGTTATGTCCAATCCGTTTATTTTAATGGTGCGATCTTTAAGTGTTAATTCTGCCTCTGCTTTATCGAAGGCCAGTGCGTCAAAGCCGAACATGTTTTTCAAAAGCTCTATGTTTCCGTCAATGATTGTCAATTCAGCGCTGCCTGCGCTACTGATAAATCTGTCGTATTTTCCATCATATAAAAGAGATCCGCTCAACCTGCCATTGACCCGGCGGTCTGTTACAGCTTTTATAAAGGAACATTTTTCGAGGTTAATGTCTTTAAATTCGGTCTTTATCATGACCGGGCCTTTGCTCGAAAAACGGTTTGTGAAACCTATATCCGTTTTTATATGCCCTTCGTATGCATCTGCATTCAAAAGTACTTTCAGTTTGCCTGAAAGAAGGTTTAAAAGCACAGGCCGTATTTTTGCAACATCTGCCTTGAAAGTTAAGCCAGGTTTGTTTTTAAAATCCACGGAAAGCATATGAAGCCTTATCCCCGGAGGAAAACAGGGCCTTACAGAATCAAACGATACCACGACATCCGAATTGTTGCGCGCGACAATCGATCTGATATGCTTTTCGACGCTGTCTGAAGGAAAGCGCAAATACAGAAAAACAGCTGTGATCAGTATGCCATATATCGTATATGTAATCCATTTCTTTGTTTTCATGTTTGTAACAGTTTACAGTTCACGGTTCACGGTTCTATCCTTCCAACCTTCCGACTTTCGCAGCTAAAAGCCGCTCCTACTCGACCACTTTCTCCGTCCTCTGTTTCTTTTTTTCATTCAACATTCGATGTTGGACGTTCGATGTTCGATGTTCATCTTTTAAAATTCCCCATTCCCCATTCTCTAATCTTCTAATCTTCTAATCTTCTAAAAATGTCGCAAGCTGCATCAGCGCAGTCAGGTATTCCGGACTTCCCTTGCTCTGTTTTATGGAAATCCTCTTGATCCTTACCAGATTTTCAGGCGACTCTACGAGATGCAGGTACTCGACAAGCTGTTTCAGCGTGATGTTTTCCAGCTTCATCTCCACAGACGATTCACTATAGGGGCCATTGTCTGTTGAGGTAGAGGGTTTCATGTATTTTATGTTTGGTTTTACCTTGCTTTGGCTTGCCTGTTTTTCCAGAAAAGAAAACAGGGTAAAATTTTTCGATCTAAGGGCAAGAGTCTTTTTGATATCCACAGAACCCTTTTTCAGCGCCCCATATTCCGAGCTCAGAGAGACAAGCTCTTTCAGGGCCTTTTCTTTTGACTGAATAGAACGTTTGATTTTTTCCTTTGCCTCAAGAAAGGGAGACAGGACAAACTGGAACATAATAAAAAGGGCAATCAGGGCAACGCACGCAGATACGTAATTTCTTTCACGCTTTGTCAGTTTAAACTTAAATTTTGTCCAAAAATCCATAACCATTGTTTTTTCTCTAATCCTGTTACAAAATGCCTCACGCAAAGCCGCAAAGCCGCAAAAATTTTAAACCTCTTAACTCTTTCCTATTTTTTCTTCTCTCTTAGCAAGCTTTGCGTGAGACTCTGTTTTCTAAATTGAGAAGCGAAGCGACATCATAATTCATAATTCGATGTTGGACGTTCGATGTTCGATGTTTATCTTTTTAAATTTCCCTCTCCGCTCTCTCCTCTCCGTTCTATCCCCATCTTCAAATCAACCCCGACACGGCTCCCTTTTTTGATGAGGCTGGCCGAGCTTATTGTAACATTTTTAAAATAGTTCGATTTACTGAGACTGTTTTTTATCTTGTCAACGGTATTGAAATTGTCGGTTTCACCTTTAATCTTCACCGCAGCGCCGTCAAATGTGAAACTCGTGATAAGAAAGTCTGTGGATTCAGGAACAAGCTGGGAAATATCCTTTATTATATCCAGCGTTCTTATTCCGGACCCTGCGATATTCAGTCCCGAGGAAGAATTTCCGGCTTCTGCTATTTTGACCTTTAACTGCTGTGTTGGATCAACTATTCTTGTAACTTCAGGGCAGGTATTTTTAAAGACAGCTGTTATTTCACTCTTCAGTCTGTTCAGGCGCGCCAGGTCATAATAGTAGTCTATGCACAGATCGACTCCAAATGCACAGAGTATTATGAAAACAGTTACCGCTGCCCACTTAAAATCCTTCCGGAACTTTTCATATTTTCTTTTCGGCCCGAATTCTCCCAAGGCAAAGTTAAATCCAGCGCCCTTCTTTGTTTCTCTGATTGTGAGGGCAAGGGCCTGGTTCATCAGCATTGGATTCCAGCCGTTTTTGATCTCTTTTTCCATTGTGATATCGTCTGCCGCTGAGATATCGACCATTTCTACTGGAAGAGAAAAGAATGTTTCCATCTTTTTTTGGAGGGGAGAGTAGAGAGCGCCTCCTCCGGTAAGTAAAACCTTCGATGGATTTTCTTTGAAAATGTCTTTTAAGCTGAGGAATTGCAAAGTGTTTTTGACTTCAGAAAAGAATTTTTTGCATACCACCGAAATCCCATCTTCGGCTTCACCTGTATCGCCTGTTCTCTTTTTCTTTTCAGCCTCCGAAAACTCAATTTTCAGCGTTTCTGCAATGGCTCTTGTGATATTTTCTCCGCCAAAGGGCAAATGCCTGATGTGAAGGATTCCGCCTTTACCGAAAAGCACGCCAGTGGTGGCGCTGGCGCCGATATCTAAAAGAAGTCCGCATTCTGCAACAACGCCGCTGGTTAGAAGCCTTGAAGCGACAGGAACGGCATCTATGTTAATCATTGATGCTTCTACCCGGCATTTATCAAGACGTCTTGCAAGATCGCCGACAATGGATTTATGAACCGCAGCCGAGAATATATCCGTCTGGTCCGTGTGGTTTGTAATAACGTAATCTATCAGAACCTCATCTGCGGGGCAGGGGATGAGCGGTTCAAGTTCATACGCAATGGTCTGGCTGATTTTCTTTTTATCTTTGAAGGGAAGTCTTATGTTGCGGAAGAAAAAGTTTTTTGCGGGAAGGGCGGTTATACATATGCTGTCTGTGAATATGCCGCTTTTGAACAGTTTTTTCAGGGCTTCTTCAGCGCCGCTCGCTTCATCAATGTCAATGATGGAAACTTTGTCAACCTCGTATCCTCTGAGGCCTGTCGTAACCCTGACCGCCTTTATGCTGTCTCTGCCGATATCAAGGCCAAGGATCTTTTCCGGCATCAGTCCACCTTCCAGGACAGTATTTTTATTGCCTTGCCGTCGATATGTCTTTTGATTACCCCACTCACCCTTTTGCTGATACTGTTCAGATAACCTGTGGATGTGATTCTGAATGCATTGCTTTTTGTTGATATTAATTCCGGTTTAATGGTTATGCCGGACATGCCCGCAACCTTTTTATACCACCTGGGTTTTGAAAGGTTGTTTTCTTCATTTCTTCGAAACTCATCCATATTAGAGACCATTTCATCGGTAATTTCAGCCGAAAGCGCCTTCAATATCAAATTTGGAGTAGTATTGATGTTTATCTTCCCTTCGCCGTGTAGTGTGAGATACTTTGCGATGCCGGGTGTATCGCTTGTGCCGTAATACAAATCTTCAGTAATTCCCTTTATCATTAAAAGCTCTTCAATGTAATCCAGGGAGGCGTTTTTGCATGCGTATGGCTCTTCCAGCCCCCCGTAGTACATGTTTTCAGCTCCAAATTCGGTTACTTCGTTATCTTCATCAATCCAGTCTTTGATTGCATCCACGATATCGCGGACCTGTTGCTCATCCAGGTTAAATTCTGGCAGACTCAGAAATGTTTTCAAAAGTTCTTTAATACTGGCATTGTATTGATTATTTTCTTTTATAAGCTTGTTGATTGGAATTCTACCGGATTCATCTTCAATGTTTAACTGGAAATATTCACCATCGAAAAGAGTTTTTGACCCGGCGGAAACCAATTCCACTTTTGCCCAGTCCTCATTCAGGGAATCAAAATTATTTGTGTCATCGTTCAGAAGCGCTTCTCCCATGTAAAACCCGGACTTGGCGGCGCACGCAGCCCTTATGCCGTCCCCGAGATTTGCCGCCTCATATATCTCAGACCTTGAGGAAATATTCAG
>CAYYMU010000015.1:0-14938 GCA_964472445.1 uncultured Desulfobacteraceae bacterium | reverse complement strand
TTATCATCACTGCGCCTGGTGTCCTTCACTATTCTGAAAGTTCCAGTATATGCTGCATATACAGTTGTAAGGACTATCGACAGTATAAATATGGCAATAAGTATCTCAATCAGTGTAAAGCCGTTTTTCCTTAATATTTTCATGTTTTGTAAGGCCCCCTAAAAGCTGAGAGCAACTCTTCCAATCTTCCAATCTTCTAACCTTCTAATTTTCCAATTTCTTAATCCTAACAGCCTAACAGTCTACAGCCTAATACCCTAAAACCCTACAGCCTATCTATAAAGCACAAGCCTGAATGAATTGTTCGACGTCATTCTCTCATTTACAACCTTAATCTCGATTTTTTTCAGGAGCTCGGTTTCTGTTACCATTACAGCTACATGCCATGAATAATCGGGGAAATCATCGCCGAAATCCCCGCTGTCTGAAACAACATCTTCCGGATCTGCCGCCTCGATTTCGGCCATTTTGCTCTGGGCGAGGAGGGACGCCGTGGTTTCAAACCTTGCCCTGCCTGCCATGGATATGCTCTGTGACTGTGATTGAAAAACCACAACAAGCGTTATGGCAAGAATAGCCATGGCTATCATGACCTCGAGGAGTGTAAAGCCTTTTTCATGTATCCGGCTAATCATAAATTTCTCAATCCCTAAATTAATAATCAATTGTTAATACTTGATTGTTAATCCTCTGCTCTCCGCTTTTTCCTAACAGCCTAACAGCCTTCAGCCTGTCCACCTGAGTAGTTACAAAATTTCTAACACACGACACGCGGATTTTCAACATGGGATTTGCATCACTGTTGGCAAATGTGCTACCCTACTATTAAGGGTAGAGGAGGTTTCAACCTCACCATATTAGTAGAATGAACGGCTGACTGAAATGAATGTATTTAAAGTGCTCCTTCCAGGGCTGTTTACGGCCCAGATTATAGCCACTATACAGGTTTACCTGTCCAATGCCGGCCTTTACCGCGCCTTTTCGGCCATGGTAGAAGCCGGCTATTTCGTGGTGCCAAATCAGCATGCAGTGCATCATCTAAAGGAATTTGCCTCCGCTTTTTTCGGGGGCCTGTTTTTCACGCTGACCGTAGGCGCCGGCCTCTCTCTTCTGACTTTTGTTGCAGTCTTGACCTGGGACCGCATCTTCTCACGGAGCAGGATTTTCCTGATCCTTCTCCTCCTGTCTTGGATGGGGTGTCTTTTGTGTGTAAATTTCCACGGTTTCTCCATAGCGGCCACTGCGTATTGTATCTTTGTGCCTGCCGTGGTTTCAGTGGTTGCACTGAAATTGATGTTGCCGCGGACAAGGCAGCAAAGCCGGTTCGGTGAATTTGCTCCTGTTATTCCCCTTCTGCTCCTGGCGTTTCTATGGCTGCCCCGTGCCAGTGGCGATGTATTTCTCGACATCAGGGACAATCTTCTCCTGTCCAATTCTTTTGGAACAAAGATCAGCGATTTTTATTACAGATATACACTCTATCCTGCGGAGGCCTTTAAATCCCTGGACCAGAGGATACTCAGGACATGCAGACTTGAAGGCATAAAGGATTTTCCGGCGCAGCCGCTGGAGAAGAAGCTGTTAGATTATGACTACCTTAATATAAAAGAATATCCAGAGGCAGATCTGGAGATAACGGAAGAGGGCGGACAGCTTGCATTTAAAAACAGGGAAAAAATGATTCTCCGGATTTCGCCGGAGGATTTTCTTGCTGCGCCCGGGAATGTATTGAAAGAGTTTTCCATAAAAAGCGACAGGCATTCCTTGTTCCGGAAGTTCACCTTTTTCTGTCTTCTAACAGGATTTCCTCTTATCCTGTACATTACACTTTATGCTTTGTTCTATCTTGTATTGTGTATTTTTATGGATTCAAAAAAATCTTCTTTCACAGCCTCGATTCTCTGTTTTGCGATTGGGGCTGTTATTCTTTTTTCGCTCTATTCTGCCGGCAAAAAGACAACAGATGCGGGAAATCTGTCTGTGGCTATGGAATCCGGGCGCTGGCGGGAGAGGGTTGCGGCCCTGAAGGTTGTGGAGCGGAAAGGGATGGAGATAGGCAACTTTAGGGCTTATAAAAAAATGCTGAAAAGCCCCAATATACCTGAACGGTACTGGCTTGCAAAGGCAATGAGCAAAAGCCGGAAACCGGAGACTTACAGCGAACTTCTGACCTTGCTGAACGACCCTGATCGAAATGTGGTATGCATGACCTTTTATGCTCTGGGGCAGAGAAAAAACCCGGGTGCCATCAAAGAGATTACAAGAAGGATTGATATGTCCGGCGACTGGTACAGCCAACAATATGCCTACAAGGCGCTGAGGAGACTTGGATGGAAGCAGACAGGATCGAAATAAAAACCGTTCTTATCTCCCTTGCGGTGGTCGCTGTGATTGAGGCGGCAGTGGGCATTGCCGCCTCAACAGGCGCATATTACTCAATACTTCTTTTGGGAGCGGCGCGTGTTCTTGAGGCAGTCCTGATTGTGCTGATTGTTTTGAACAGGGAAGGGGGATTATCTTCCATAGGTCTGGTGCCGTCCAGCATGTTTTCCTGTCTGAAGGGGGGGGTTGTCTGGTCAGCGGGGTTCGGGACAATTGTGCTTCTTGTCTCCGCGGCGCTCTTTGCCGCCGACATTAATCCCCTCACACTGATACATACCCGCCTTCCGGCAGGACGAAATGAGATTTGTCTCTTTTTCATTATCGGAGGCCTTGTGTCGCCCGTGGCGGAGGAGATCTTTTTCAGGGGGATAATATACAGGTTCTTCAGGCGGTGGGGGGTGTTTGCGGCCGTGGCCCTGAGTACGCTGGCGTTTGTTCTGGCTCATCCCGCAAGCTCCGGATTTCCTCTGCCCCAGATAACAGGCGGAATCCTCTTTGCCGTTGCCTACGAGAAAGAGGGAAATCTGACAGTCCCCATAACCATCCATATCCTTGGCAACATCGCCATCTTCAGCCTTTCGCTGGGGACAATGGGATGTTAATGCTTCTCTCTGCTCGTTATAGCATGTCGGGTGGGAGCGAATTTGTTGTCAGTCAGGTGATAAAAAGATTGTGGGTGCTGGGTTAGGAGATTAATCCTATCACTTTTATCAGGGAATCCTTGACAGTCTGTCCTGAATATGTTGCTTAGCGTAATTAAACCCTTGCTCTGTAAGCGGAGAGCCTCAGTGAGAAAAATCAAGAAAGGTATTCAGCCGATGTTTGCCGCGCCAATTTTCCCATACTGGATTTGTAACAGAAAGACAAAAAAGGCAAAGTTAGTCTTTGGGCTATGCCTTATATTTCTTCTTGTTCTTGTCGTTAAAGGAGGATATGCCATGCAGCCCCCACCCCCACCTTTAGACCTTCCGCAATTAAGAATGCTTATTTCAGAAGCAGATCTGCTTGTTGTAGGAAAGATTGACAGGGTTAAGGAAACCGAAGGCACAAATGGGGGAGAGACAAAAAAAACAGTAGAAGCAGTCTTAAGCGTAGAAAAAATACTAAAAGGCAAGGTTGCGGGCAAGACTATCATTATCAAGGAAACCTACAAGACTTTTGATTCCCAATTACCTGGCCTTGGGTCAAAAGGCGAAGGTGAGCCCAAAAAGATGATTGTTAGCTCAAGGGCCGGACCAAGCTGTTACCACGGAAGATACAGACAGGGCATGCGAATAGTTGTGTTGCTTGAAAAAATTGAAGGGACCGATGAATACAGACCCCTTGGTTCCGGTACATACGATAAGCACCTCTGCGAATTCCTGATAGAAAATGACGGTATTAAAACGTTTTATTTCAAATTCGAGGACGATGTTGGAAAATATGCGGGATGTGAAGAGCGATTCATCGATTTGATCAGAAAATTAATAAAATCCGGCTCGAAAGAAGAAAATCATGGCTAAGACATTAAGAAGACTTTTCATCTGTATTGTTGTGTGCTTTTTGGCAACTTTCATCTTGATTCATCCGGCCATTTCAGATGAATCCGCGAACGAGGAAATACCTTTAAATCAATATGGCATACATTCGACGAACCCGTATGTGGTAGATAGATTTATTGAGGACGGAAAATTAATTGACGAGATTATTGTCCCGGGTATGCCGCACCCTCCAGAAGGGTTTGTCTCACAGGTGGCAATGGTTTCTGAACCCGACATCGCTGCCGGAACAAATACTATTTCCAATGTGCCTGCCATGACATGGGTCTTTGGCTGCTCTGCAACGTCTGCTGCCATGATGTTCGGCCATTATGACAACAGCGATTACTCCAACATGTACGCAGGCCCGACAGACGACGGGGTATTCCCCATGACAAACGCAACCTGGGGCACTGTTGTGATCAATACAGAGACAAGGGCATTATGTCCCCTCAGTGCTACACGTCTGGACCTTGACGGTCGAACAACCAAGGGACATGTCGATGATTACTGGATAAAGTATGGGAATTCAGATCCCGATCCATTTATTGATAACTGGACGGAACATACCCAGGGAGAATGTACCGGCGATTATATGGGAACCAACCAGTCTTTACTCAGTAGCACAGATGGTAGCACGACATTTTACTATTATTCTGATGGCAGTCCTATTTATGATTATACCGGGTGCGAACCGGCTAAACGTGATGGTTGTCACGGAATGCGGGATTTTGCTGTGTCGAGGGGATATACAGTACAGACCTTAGGGAATTTTAATCAGCGCATTTACGGCTATGAAGGGAATATAAAGGGTTTTACTTTTGATGATTTCAAGGCTGAAATTGACGCCGGCCGTCCTGTTCTGATACATATCGTAGGTCACACGATGTTAGGTTACGGATATGACGATACCGGATCAACTATTTATATACATGATACATGGGACTACCTCGATCATGAAATGACCTGGGGTGGCTCTTATTCAGGTAAGGCGCACACTGGGGTTACTGTGCTCAGGCTTGTTGCCCCACCTGTCGCACCAAGCGGGTTGTCTGCCACTACTGCATCGAGCAGCGGGATAGATCTTGCCTGGACCGACAACTCTTCTGATGAAACAATCTTCAAGATCGAGATGAAGACAGGATCAGGAGGAACGTATGCGGAAGTAGGCACTGTCCTCCCGGATGTTACTACTTACAGCAGCACCGGACTTACTGCATCCACTACTTATTATTACCGTGTGAGGGCCTATAACAGTAACGGCGACTCAAGCTACTCCAGTGATGCGAACGCTACAACCTGTCCCGCTGCGCCAAGCGGGTTATCTGCCACTGCTGCATCAAGCAGCGAGATAGATCTTTCCTGGACCGACAACTCCTCTGATGAAACGGGCTTCAAGATCGAGAGGAAGACAGGCTCAGGAGGAACGTATGCGCAAATAGGCACTGTCAGTACTGGTATCATCTCTTACAGCAGCACCGGACTTACTGCATCCACTACTTATTATTACCATGTGATGGCCTATAACAGCGGCGGCGACTCAAGTTATTCCAGTGATACGAGCGCGACAACTTCTGCTGCATCTGGCGGTGGCGGCGGTGGCGGTGGTTGCTTCATTACCACGGTGGCCCCGTAAGGATCTCTGATTGCCGATGTTTGCCGCGCCAATTTTCCCATACTGGATTTGTAGAGGAGAGACAAAAAGAAGCGCACCTTAATTTAGAAGAGAATTGGACTATAAAAAATTTACACAAAAAAGCTGACAGTAACCACTATGAATATAAAAAGGAGTAAGAAAAAGGCCGCGAATTGTCTGAAGATGCCTGTAAAAAGGTTGGGCTTTGTGTTTACGTTGGTCCTCGGAATTTACATGCTGGTTTCCCCCGGATTGCTCTGGGCAGGGGAGTCACAGCAGGCACAGGTCATCAATGCCCTGTCTGACAGTCCGAAGTTAACCACTTCGCAGGAAATTCTCATGGATTTTATTGATGGGAAACCCACTACCCGGGTGATTGTGAACCTGCGCAAACCGGCAAAAGCGAATCAGCTCAGAAGTTTCAAGGACATGGCAGTTCGGCAACAACTGCAAGGGGCTGTAACTCAGTCTCAAAACAGGCTCATCAATGCCCTTGATCCGCTGGAAGTCCGCATAACGAACAGGTTTACTTATATCTTTGCCTTTTCGGCTGAGGTGAGCCCTGAAGGTCTTGAGAACTTAGTGGATAACTTTGATATTTTATCGATTGAAAAGGACAGGATCCTTCACGCCCATCTGGCCCAGGGCATCCCCTTAATGAATGCCGCCACTCCAAGAAGCAGTTATAATGGCAGCGGTCTCTCTGTTGCCATCTGCGATACAGGGATCGATTATACACATGCCGGACTGGGGGGAGGGGGGTTCCCTAACAGTAAGGTCATTGGCGGTTATGACTGTGGAGACGACGACGACGATCCCCTGGATGAAAGCGGGCATGGAACAGCCTGTGCGGGTGTTGCCGCGGGTGATTTAGGCACTGTTGGGGACTATATCGGTGGAGTCGCATACGGCGCCAGGCTCTATGCATTGAAAATCTCTTTTGGCAGCGGTGGCAGCGCTTATAAATCGGACATGATCGAAGCCTGGGAGTGGTGTATCACTCACCAAAATGATAATGACAACCCGATAATGATTATTAGCACGAGTTTCGGTGACGGGCAGTATTTTAGTACCTGCGACAGCGATTCAGTCTCAATGACCGAGGCTGCAGCCAATGCCGTGGCGGCAGGCATGACTCTGTTTGTTTCATCTGGTAATGATGGCTACTGTAATGCCATGGGCTGGCCCGCCTGTATTTCGCATGTTATTTCTGTGGGTGCTGTTTATGATGCCGACTTCACAACCTCATCTATAGGCTGGTGCGTTTCCCCGGATTCGTGTGCCACAAAGTATGAGACGGGGGGGTGTTCGTCCGGATGGTATTCTCCCGATGTCCCCTACTCTGACAATGTTACTGCATATTCAAATACGGCTTCGTTCCTTACTCTCCTGGCCCCCGCCAACTGGGCGACCACGACGGAATTAGGCGGAGGTTATTGGGATGCTGAATACGGTTTTGGGGGGACTTCAGCTGCCTGCCCATATGCCGCGGGAGCGGCGGCCTGTCTGCAGAACGCGGCCAAAGTGCTAACCGGGTCTTACCTGACACCCGGCCAGGTAAAATCAACGCTCGTCGACACAGGTGACTCCATTACAGACGGAAAGGTCAGCATTACCAAACCAAGGGTGAACTTGATGGCTGCTGTGACCCTGCTTGGTTACGCGCCAATCGCGCCAAGCGGGTTATCGGCCACTACTGCATCAAGCAGCCAGATAGATCTTTCCTGGACTGACAACTCTTCCAATGAAACTGGATTTAAGATCGAGAGGAAGACAGGATCAGGGGGAACGTATGAGCCGATAGCTAATGTCAGCGAGGATGTTACCTCCTACAGCAGCACAGGATTAACTGCATCCACTACTTATTATTACCGTGTGAGGGCCTATAACAGCAACGGTGACTCAAGCTATTGCAGCGAAGCGAACGCTACAACCTGTCCTGCCGCGCCAAGCGGTTTGTCTGCCACTACTGCATCAAGCAGCCAGATAGATCTTTCCTGGACCGACAACTCCTCTGATGAAACTGGATTTAAGATCGAGAGGAAGACAGGATCAGGGGGAACGTATGAGCCGATAGCTAATGTCAGCGAGGATGTTACCTCCTACAGCAGCACAGGATTAACTGCATCCACTACTTATTATTACCGTGTGAGGGCCTATAACAGCAACGGTGACTCAAGCTATTGCAGCGAAGCGAACGCTACAACCTCTGCCGCATCGGGAGGCGGTGGCGGAGGCGGTGGTTGCTTCATTACCACGGTGGCCCCGTAAGGATCTCTGATTACCGAATTGCACCCAAAGACAGGGCAGGGGAGGCTTCAGCCCCCCCTGTATCAATATATTTATCGTAGGTCCTGACAGAACTCAGGAAAGGCTCAAAGACCAGGGTAAAGCGCCGGTCCTTCTGCGCAAGGTGCACGACAGCTGGATTCATGTAATCCTTTCTGGAAAATCTGATCAGGGTCTCTCCGTCTGTGACTTTTTCTTTTCCGAAGCGGCAAACATCCAGTATATTCACATCTTCCGGGAGTTTGAAGGCGCGTTTTCTCATCTCGTCCTTTGCTTCCGGTGTCATATCGGCGCTATGTGTCCAGACAAGATTGCTGTCCAGATCCAGGCGGAGGATATAATCGACCTGGTTGCGTACCGCATCGCTTCTCAGTTCCCTTGCCATACCGGTCAGGCGGTTTACTGCCGTTTTCAACCCGTCGCTGAGCATTGTATCACGCACCTTCGGGACAGCGATGGAGAGCATCAGTCCGATGAGAAATACAACCACGCTGAGTTCGACCAGGGTAAAACCTTTGGAATGTGCAGGTTGGTTACTAATCATAGCTCGTTATATCCTTGTTTTTCCCTTCGCCGTCTGGTTCTCCATCACTCCCATAAGAGATAATATCATAGTCGCCATGCATTCCCGGGCAGAGATAAATATATTCATTGTCCCAGGGGTCTTTTGGAACTTTCCCTTTTTCCAGATATCCGCCCTCTCTCCACTTTCCGGGGAGGCTTCCCACTGCCGGCGCTTCTACCAGCGCATGCAGACCCTGCTCGGTAGACGGGTAGTTTCCATTATCCAGTCTGTACAACTTCAGAGCTGTTTCCATACTTTCGATTTGTATTCTTGCTTTTGTCTGTCTTGCCTCTTCAGGGCGGCTCATTATTCTCGGAACAATCAATCCTGCAAGGATGCCGAGAATAACGATTACCACCATCAGCTCGATCAGCGTAAAACCCCTGTTATTATTGACATTTTTCTTCATGTTTATCTCCTGATTGTTTCGGGCGAATAAATTTGCTCCTACACTGTGTTAGGTGTTAAAGCTTCAATGGTTCACGGTTCACATTTCATTGCCACAGACCCACACAGAAACACACGGACGAAATAATATTTGATTTTTTTGCGAAGCAATAATTTTTTCTCCTGCGCCTTTGCGCCTGCGTGAGCAAGCCCTTAATTCTTTCTTCTTCCATTCAACGTTCTATGTTGGACGTTCGATGTTCGATGTTCATATTTTAATCCGTTCGACGTTCATCTTTTAATTCCTCTATCTTATCAACTGGTTCATCTCAAAAATAGGCAGCAGTATCGAAATAACAATAAAACCGACCAGCAGGCCCATAACTAAAATCATAACGGGTTCCAGCATGGATGTTATCATTGTTATATTTGATTCTACTTCGTTTTCAAGGCTGTCTGCAATTTTGCAGAGCATTTTTTCCAGTGTTCCGCTCTGCTCGCCTGCTGATATCATCTGAGAAACAATGGGAGGAAAGATTTTGCTTCGCAAAAGAGTTGCGGACAGGTTCTGGCCTTCTTCAACATCTCTGGATGCCTCGGCAATGGAATCTGCAATCAGCCTGTTATTTACAACATTTTTGACTATGGATAGAGCTGTAAGCATTGGGACACCGCTTTCTAAGAGCGTGCCAAGAGTACGACTAAAGCGCGCTACAGCCATTTTGTGGGTAAGTGAGCCGAAAAGTGGCATTTTCAGTTTAATTTTGTCCCAGAGGTATTGCCCGCTGAGGGTTTTTAAAAACATGTATCTCAAACCGATGAAGCTTCCAATCATAATAAGGATAATTACCATCCAGAAAGATTTTAAGAAGCTGCTTATGAAAATAAGAAAATTTGTTATTCCGGGAAGGGTTTGGTTCATTTCGCTGAATATGCCGGTAATTTTTGGAACGATAAAAGTTGTCAAAAAGAAAAGAACGATACTGCCTATAAGAAACATGAATATGGGATAGGCGAGAGCCGCCTTTATCTTTCCCTGAAGCTCCTGCCGACTCTCGTTGAAATCAGCCAGTCTTTCCAGCACAATATCAAGTGTCCCGGAGGCTTCACCAGCCCTGACCATATTTATATAGAATGGTGAGAAAATTCCGGGATAGTGCGAAATACTCCTGGCAAGACTGTTGCCTTCATTTACATCTTCCTTTATCTGGGCCAGTGTTTTTTTTAGCTTGGGATTTGTTGTCTGGGAAATAAGGGCTGTCAGCGAAGGAACAAGAGAAATGCTTGCGCCTAACAGAGTGGCAAGCTGTCTTGTCATGACGGAAACTTCCCGCAGGCTGACCCTCTTGAAAAGATCGCTGATCGACCTGCCGCTCGCCACTTTGTTTTTTTCTTCTACAAAGGTTTCTTTCAGGTTAACCGGGAAAATATTCGTTTCCCTCAACCTTTGTCTTGCCGCAGAGATACTATCGGCATCGATAATGCCTTTAAGAGTTTTCCCCTTTATATCAAGGGCTTTATATTCATAAACAGGCATGCTTTTATTATAACCAATAGTTTATAACTGGATTCCCGCTTTCCGATCATATTGAAAACAAGATAGGCAGGAATGACAAAGGGGTAAGATGTTTTTGTTTTTTCAAAAAGTTATCATAAATGACATAATGCATAATATCAAGAATTTTTAGACACAAACCTTTTACTTCTTTTGGACCGTTGGATTGAAAAGTTTTCACAAAAATCATTGCCTGAATAAACGTGTGATAATTAAGGTTTCTATATTTTTGATGACAAATTCTGGTCTCCATATTTTCTTGACATAATATGTTGTTTGACATAAAAAATTTTTTGGACTTTCAAACAACTAAAGCATAACTCAACAAAATTAACTTAAAAACGTTATATGGAACCTACTGCGATATTTTTACCACCGTGTTTTTTTTGTTCTCATGCTGGAGCATGGGAACCATACAAAATTACCCGGGTTAATGACATTGAAACATAATTTTTTATATGCTTAAAAAAATCCACTCATTAAATATTGTTTTAACTGTTATTACGGCAGCAGTGTTATGCGTGTTTTTGTTTATGCCTGAAAATTTGTACTGTTCTGATCAGGCTGAGCAGAAAATCCTGGAAGCAGGGGGACAGCATTTAAAAAAGTCGCTTGTTCATCTATATTTTGCAGACAGGGAAAATGAATTTCTTATAGCAGAAGACAGGGCTGTTTTGTATTCTAATGGGCCGGAAGAATTAGGTGGAATAATAATCAGGGAACTGATAAAAGGTCCTGAGAAAGAGCTTATGCAGACTATACCTGCGGGTGTCAGCCTGAGGGCATTTTATGTTACAGAAAACAAAACCGCTTTTGTTGACCTGAGCAAAGATGTTATAAAAAATCATCCTGGAGGAATAAAATCAGAGATTTTAACAATATATTCAATAGTAAATACTTTAATATTAAACATAACTGAAATTAATGCCGTAAAGATAATTATTGATGGACATGAATCATTAACTTTAACAGGTCATATTGATCTGAGTCTTCCTTTTAAAGCCAACATGCTTTTGATAAGATGAGAAAAAACAGTAAAATTAAAAACATACGAAATATCGGTATAATAGCGCATATTGATGCAGGCAAGACAACTGTTACAGAGCGCGTGCTTTACTATACAGGGCAGTCACATAAAATCGGTGAAGTCCATGATGGTGAAGCTGTAATGGACTGGATGCCCGATGAGCAGGAACGAGGCATTACAATAACATCTGCTGTGACTGTATGCCTCTGGAATGGTTGTGAAATCCAGATTATAGATACTCCAGGACACGTTGATTTTACAATAGAAGTAGAGCGTTCATTGAGGGTGCTTGATGGTGCTGTTGGTGTTTTTTGCGCTGTTGGAGGAGTCGAACCTCAGTCAGAAACAGTATGGCGTCAGGCTGACAAATATTTTGTACCTAAGATGGCCTTTGTTAATAAGCTTGACAGGGTGGGCGCCAATTTTTTTGATACAGTTGAAATGATTAAAGAAAAATTGGGAGCAAATCCCCTTATTTTGCAGTTGCCGGTCGGCGCGGAGGATAATTTTGCAGGCGTTATAGACCTCATCAACATGAAACAGATGGCATGGGACGACGAAACCCTGGGAGCAACCTTTTCAACAGAAGAAATATCCGATAATCTTATTGATGAAGCCATGAAATATCGTGAGAAACTCATTGAAACAGTAGCTGAAGTTGATGATGAGATTATGGAGGCATATTTATCTGAAGCTCCTGTTGAGACAGAAATTCTTCTTGATGCCATACGAAAGGCGACTATTGATCTGAAGCTGGTTCCGGTTTTATGCGGAAGTGCTCTGAAAAATAAAGGAATCCAGCCTTTACTTGATGCTATTGTCCGGTTTCTTCCAAGTCCTGCTGATCTTCCTCCTGTTAAAAGCTTGCATCCTGAAACCGGCGAGCCGGTTGAATGCCTGCCGATTGACAACGCACCTCTTGCAGCGCTGATATTCAAGGTTTCAATGATGGAGGGAAGAAAACTTTCCTTTGTCAGGATTTACAGCGGGAAGATAAAAGCAAAGGAAGATGTGTATAATCCTTTACGCAAAATTAATGAGAAAATTACACGCATATTAAGGATGCATGCAAACAAAAAGGAAAGAATAGATGTTGCAGGGGCAGGGAGCATTGTCGGGATTGTCGGCCTGAAAAAATCTTCTACCGGAGAGACCTTATGCTCAAGAACTCACCCTGTTCTTCTGGAAAAGATAAGGTTCTGTAAACCTGTTATTTCTATTGCAGTAGAGCCTAAAACCCATGCTGATCAGGAAAAGTTTGATGAGGTGCTTGAAAAATTTACTGACGAAGACCCGACATTGAAGATTAAAAAAGATGAGGATACCGGCCAGACAATTCTGTCAGGCATGGGAGAGCTTCACCTTGATATTATAATAAGCCGCATGCAGCGTGAGTTTAAAACAAATGTAAATGTTGGAAAGCCGCAGGTCGTATACAGGGAAACCATTGCAGCTGAGGCAGAGGCATCGGCTGTATTTGATAATGAAATCGCAGGCCAGAAACATTTTGCAGAGGTTTCTATAAGACTGAAACCTCTTAAAAGAGGAACCGGCAATAACTTTGTATTAGAGCCGGCATTTGATGCAATACCTGAAATTTTTATTCCAGCCATAAAAAAGGGGATAATGGAATCCTTTGAAAGCGGCGCATTGATGGGTTATCCTGTTGTTGATGTTGAAGCTGTGCTTACAGGTGGATCATGCAGAGAATCGCTTGGCACGGATCTGGCCTATACTGTAAGCGCATCCATGGCATGCAAAAGTGCCCTTGCAAACTGCAAGCCTTTCCTGCTTGATCCTTTTATGTCTGTTGAGGTATTTGTCCCTGAATCATACCTGGGAGATGTAATAGGCAATCTTAATGCAAGAAGCGGTAAAATCGAATCTATTGAGCAAAAAGTGGGCTTACAGGCAATAAAGGCAACCATGCCGCTCGCAAAGATGTTCGGCTATTCAACTGCATTAAGGTCTGCCACACAGGGTAGAGGAACATTCACAATGTGGTTTTCTCATTTTGACAAAAGTTAACTTTTGGATTCATCCTGCTTTTTCTTCACAGATCTTTTGTTTACCTGTTCCAATCTTTCCTCTATTTCAGTTTTTTTATCTTGATCGCTTGTTTTTTCTAATGCCTTTTTCAGGTGAAACTCAGCATTTTTATGATTTTCTTTCTCCTGGTAATAAATTCCAAGATAATAATGGGCTTCTGCAAGTCTGCCTGACTTCCCGTAACTATTCCCGAGAAAAAACAATGCACGGGTATAATCAGGATTTTTTGCGAGCAGTTTTTTAAATGTTAATATTGCGTTGTCTAATTTTCCAAGCTGTGTTTGAGTACGTCCAAGGAAAAAAAGTGTTTCAGGATCATCAGGCGCCATGCAGAGAGCGCCATTAAGAGAATTTAAAGCCTTTAAATATTGACCATCTAAAAAATAAATTCTGCCTATATCTCTTAAAAGATCCGGATCAAATGCGTTTTTTTCTAATGCTATTTTAAGATGAGCTACAGCGTCTTTGCGGTTGCCTGTTCTTGCCAGAATCAAACCATACCCGTAATGCGCAATAAGGCTTTCAGGATACTTATCAATATCTGCCTTGAATTTTTTCAAACCTGTTTGTTTGTCTCCATACATGGCAATCAGCCTTGTATGTGCAACCGCAAAACCATGATCAGGCTTATTGGATTTCCGGTTTTTTAGTTCCGGGTTCTCCTCGAGCACACCTCCTATATAAGCTATTCTGTCTTCAACTGCAGGATGTGTGGTTAGATAAGTTGGAATATTTTTTGAACCAAACCACTGTTTGTTTCTGATTTTCTTTAAGGACGACAAAAGACCTGATCCGTTGTATCCAGCCTTTTTTAGATACTTCAGTCCCATCTGATCAGCCTGAATTTCATCATTCCTGCTGTAAGCAAGCGCTATAGATTGGCCTGCAGCCATTGAACCGATAGTTAATGCGCTTCCTGCTGTTGCTGCGCTGCCGGCTCCGAGAAAAATTCCGGCAGCAAGACCTGCAAGTGTTACGAGACTGATTTTTTTTGCTCTTTCTATTTTTTCTGAAATATGACGGCATGCAACATGAGCAATTTCATGGCCTAATATGCCTGCAAGTTCTTCTTCGTTATCCATTGCTTCAAATAAACCGCTGTTAATAAAAATCTGGCCTGCAGGGCTTGCAAAAGCATTATAAGTATAATCATTTAAAATATAAAACCGATATTCAAAGGTAGGCGAGGGAAGGGTAGAGACAATTTTTTTGCCTACACTATTTACATAATCTACAATAACAGGATCTTCAATAAATTCGGCATGTTGTAAAATATATTTCATAAATTCACGTGACAGTTCCTCTTCCTGCCTCGCTGTAATGCAGAAAGCCTGAACTGGAATCAGCACCAGTAAAATTGACACCATCAAAAATCGAACTACATTTTGTTTTTTTATAATAAATTTCATAACTTTATTTCAAAATATAGAGAAAATCTGCAAATTCAATTAATAATATATAACTAATCAGGCACAGAGGGGCAAAGGCACAGAGGGGCATAGTTGTCTTGCCTGTTTGCCGCTTAACTTCC
>CAYYMU010000014.1:177-22004 GCA_964472445.1 uncultured Desulfobacteraceae bacterium | reverse complement strand
GCCGTTCGAGCGGACTCGGCAGTTGGGGACGTCTATTGGATTATTGGTTTACAAGAAAAAAAAGTCTGCCCTTGACCCATGTTATTTAATTGGTCAAGATCCAAGAGGGTATAGAAGTTTAAGAATAAAGAAAAAACCAGAAAAATATTAAAACAACAGAAAATAGAGTGCTTATGGGGCAAAGGCAGGCTTAACCCCTTCTTTTACTTTAGGTGGAGCTTTAATGCATCGATTTATCATTTTTATTATTGCAGGGTGTTTTTTTGTCAGCGGCTGTCAACAGAATCAGCACATAAGCGTGCCAGTCGATTTTGCTGTTCTACACATGCAGGGTCCTACCCACGCAGATAGAGGTTCCCATCATTTCATCCGCATTAATCCTGCCAGCGGCGGTCGCTTTCTGCTGGAACAGGGAGTGCGTGATTCAATTATCTCCAAGGAGACCGGGACTCATAAAGAGGTAGAGACAATTTTGTTCACCAAAGAATTGTATAGCTCAGACATATTACCTTTTATATGTGTTCTCAAGGAAAATAACTTTGCAAATATGAATAAGCGTTACCTTGATCCGGATATTATGGATGGAGACTATAAGCGCCTCTTGGTCACCGGGGACGGTCAAAGTAAAAATGTTCTGCTCGTTAACCGTAACCTGAAAAAATTTTCCCTTATTGTTAAATCCCTGGGACAGCTTGTTGGGCAATCTGCCCAAAAACCTCCTAACTGACTCAATACCTGAAAACAGGCAGTTGGCGACAGTTGGAATCACAAAATTGTCTGAACATAGGGGACGTTCTTCACATTATAAGTTGCTAATGGATAGGGTAAGTGATACAGGAAATATATGCCAAGAAAAGCAAGGATAGATGCTTCTGGCGCTCTTCACCACATTATTGCCAGGGGCATTGACAGAAATACAATCTTTCAGGATAATTCCGACCGAAACAATTTTATAGACAGGCTGGCTGTCATCCTCAATGAAACCAAAACAGTCTGCTATGCCTGGGCGCTGATTCCGAACCATTTTCATTTGCTCCTCAGAACAGGGCTTGCTCCTGTTGCAACGGTAATGAGACGACTTTTGACCGGTTATGTCATCTCATATAATCGCAGACATCAGCGCCATGGTCATCTTTTTCAAAACCGCTACAAATCTATTCTTTGCCAGGAAGACACCTATCTTCTCGAATTAGTCCGTTACATTCATCTGAATCCTTTACGCGCAGGAATCGTTGATGACCTGAAGGCGCTTGACAGATTTCATTTTGCAGGCCACAGCGTGATTATGGGAAAAAGGATGAACAGTTGGCAGGATGTAAACGGTGTTCTGCGTTTATTCGATACAAAGGTTTCTATTGCCCGACGACGATACCGATCTTATGTAAAGAAAGGAATTCCTGACGGGAAAAGAACTGATCTGACAGGTGGAGGTTTGATACGCAGTATAGGTGGATGGTCAGAAGCAAAAGCCATGCGAAGGGCAGGGGTTTATCAAAAAGGTGATGAGCGTATTTTAGGTGATGGTGATTTTGTCAATACAGTTCTTAAAACTGCTCAGGAGGAACTGGATAAAAAATATTCTCTTCAAGCCAAAGGGTTTGATCTTGATATGGTTGTTCAGCGGGTTTCTCATCTATTAGGAATTGAGCCCAAAGAGCTGTGGGTAAGACGGAAATATCCTAAAATAGTTCAGGCAAGAAGTTTACTGTGTTATTGGGCTGTGAGGGAATTAGGAATGAGGATGTCGGAACTTTCACATAAGCTGAAATTATCTGAACCAGCCGTGAGTTTATCTGTTAAACGCGGCATGAAAATCGCAGAAGAAAACCAATATTCACTGTTTGACGATACAAACTTATGAACTGAAGAACGTCCCTTGAGTTAAAAATCTGGCAAGACAAATCCTTAAAAAGGGACTATCCAGAACTTTTGTAGCAGTAGATAAAAATATCCCTGAAGAAGTATTGGGATTTTATACTTTATCCTTATTTGAGTTATCATCTGAAAAGCTTCCCAAAAAATATGCTAAGAAGTACAAGGGAAAAATTAATGGTGTAAAACTTGCCAGATTAGCAACGGCAAAGGGCAAGCAGAACCAAGGATTGGGCAGGCATATGCTTATTAATGCTATCATGCGAGTTATCTCCATTTCAGAACACGCGGGAGTAATAGGCTTTTTTGTGGATGCAAAAAATAAAGCTGTAAAAAGATACTATCAAAAATTTGGTTTTATTTCTTTACCTGATCATCCCTTAGAATTATGTTTACCATTTACTACTCTTCAAAAAATGTACGAAATTGCAATTTCGGGAAATATGAGTAATACAAAAAAATAACAAAATAAGTATTAGAACAGAGTCGAAGGCTCGGTTCTAATCCGTGGTTCAAGAAGCCGCGAAGTGTATTTGTATATATAGGGGTAAAGAATAGATAAGAATTGATGTGGAGACGGCAATCTGGATTTCGACAACATGCAATATTGAATCAAAGAACGAACCTGTCAGTGGTAGCACCTGTGTAGATAAGCACGGTGACTCTGCAGTAATGAGTGGTAAATCTGAAGAAAGGAGCATCTCCATGAGCAAGAGAAGCATACGGTTTTTTCTCAAAAACATTATCTTGATATTGTGCATGTTGCAGACCGTATCATCCTGTTCACATCTCCCACAGACCCAGACCCTGTCACCAACGGAGCTTCGACAGGTCTATTCGTGGGCGATCAAAGATGCGGAAGTTGCCGAATCCCATGAAATTTATAGAAGTCTTGTGGCGATCATCCCATCCAATAATGCACTGAGTTGGCAGAAAGACACTGGCAGTGTTTTGGTCGTCACCTGGACATCATGGGACGGATATGATGATCGTGTGGGCAGTTCCGAGGAGTTGCAGCGTGAGGTATGGGTCACGGTTGTTCCGGAAGTAAAAACGTTTTGTTGTAAGCATCGTATCACGCCAAAACAGGTTTCTTTAAGGCTTGAACAACTATTGGGGTTACCTCCGGAGAACGGAAAAACAAAATTTGTGGAAATGTGGGTTTTACCAAAGGATCTATTCCGTCCATCTCCTGACCCTGAAGTCAGTGACCATGAAGCAGAATTAGACTTTCCTGAGTCTGATCGGTTTGTCACGGTCAGTAAGGAATATCGACAGTGGTTTCATAACATGAAACAAAAGTCATATGGTGCAGATGGCTATCCATGGACGAGATTGGGATATACATATGATTGGGGAAATCCTGACCATGAGATCGGATTAAGTGAGTTTGTGATTCGAGCGGGAGCAAAGGTTACAATTCACGCTATCTCAAACACCATGGATTATTGCTGCCAGTAGGGTTATTGTTCTTTAAGTAAACAGTATCGAGATTCCTCGATGAACATGTCCCCTATGGCCCCAGATGTCTTCCTTTTCTTAGACTCAGGTTTTGTTCAGCAAGCCATCATCGAGTATCTGTTGAAAATGTTCTTTCACTGTTTGCTCTACAGGGACATATAACATGTTCAGGTCTGTCTTGCTGTATGAGTTGTCAAATTTGATCGGAATTCCGACATTTCTACTAACATATTTTCGAGTGTAGCCCATCATCGGAGCAATAAGCCAGAACATGAATTTTGGGGCCTGTTTTTGGGGGAACGGATAATCATCTCCAAATTGTTTCCGCAAGATATTTACAATATCAAAAAGCCTTGCTTCTCCACTTACGACAATATGCCTTCCGCTTGCGTCCGGCGTGTATCCTGCCTTAATGTGGGCAGATGCCACATCACGCACATCAACAATAGCATTATATAATTCCGGAACCCCGGTTTTGAAAGTGCCGTCGCCAAATTGAATCATTGTTTTGATGCTTGTAGAGTCTTTTCTTTTTGACACAGAGGGGCCAAGAATCCATCCAGGGTTAATTGTAAGCAGATCCCATTGATTTTGTTCCCTGGCTATAGCCCAGGCCTCCTTTTCTGCGATTGTCTTTGAATGGGCGTATGGCTGGTGCTCAGCGGTGCTTGTTAAATTCCATTCTTTTTCAGTAAAAATGCCTCCGGGAGCTGACGCTATGTCAATATTATCGCCATAAATCGCAGCAACACTGCTGGTGAGGACGACGCGTTTCACCGCTGGATTTCTGTTTGCCGATTCAAGCACATTTCTTGTTCCCTCCCTGGCTGGCTGAATCAATTCTTCTTCTGGATTTTTAATTCCGGTTATAAAGAAAGGGGAGGCTGTGTGAAATACCAGCTCGCAGTCCTGCATTGGTTCATTGAAACTTCCGTTATCCAAAAGATCTGATTTGAACAAATTCAATTGTCCGTTAGATGCTTTTGCCAAAACCTTAAGATGTTCGATGTTTTGAAAATTCGAGGGATCGCGGACAGTTGCATTAACAATAATTCCCTGTTCCAGCAGCATTTTGATTATCCAGGAAGCCACGTAGCCGGCACCTCCTGTAACCAATACCGGTTTGGTTTTATCGATTTCGCGCATAAAAACCCTCCATATTTATATTTGTTTTCTGCTGTTGAACGTCAATGATTAGCAGGGCAGGGGATAAATATTTTATAGATTTATGGAATATCCCATGGGGGTGCTGGTTTGGGTATCGAACGGTAAACTGCATCCGCCTTTATCTGTATATCCTGTTTTTTTATTGTTTCATCAATATTTATCTTTAAGGAAACAGGGAACTGGTGCCTGTTTTTATTAAATATTGCAATTTCAAAATAATTTCCTCTGTCAAAAAGAAACTTATATGGATAATCGTGTCGTTTTATAATGAGTGTTACCCTGTAAACCTCATCAAAAGTTAAAGGAATCTGTTTAAAGCAGATATCTAGACATGCTTGATTAATATCTGCGCCAATTTCTTTTGCAAATTCCTCTAATTCTTTATGGCTGCAGTTTATTGTTCGGTAAAACCTTTTTTCAGATATATCCCGGCATTCCTGATCCATATATTCTATGAGAAGCCCGCTGATTTCTTTTTCCCAGTTATGATTTTTTATATGTTTCCGTGTTTGATATTTTTTTAATCTTTTATAATTTATTATAGCTCTTTTTATTCCCCGGAACACAGGAGTACTAATGCTGCTGTAATTAAGGTCGCGCAATATAATAGTTTTATATCGATATATTACTGCGTCTTCCAGGAGACTGATATCTGATGAAGTGAGTTTCAGTTTCGGCCCTTTTATGTTTTTGGTAAGATAAGAAAGGGCTTCATAAAAGGCTACTTCTGGTATTTCTCCTGATTCCTTAATCCATTCTATTTCTTCTATGAGATAATTTTCTTCAGATTCCATAATTTCTTATATTTTTTAATTCACAGGTGTAATGAAATACAAGGTTGGACTTTGATTTTTAACCATAAAAAAAAGGGTTACCATAAACTCGGTAACCCCTTGATTTTATTATGGCGGGAGTGGCGAGACTTGAACTCGTGACCTCCGGCTTGACAGGCCGGCGCTCTAACCGAAACTGAGCTACACCCCCGTAGCACAATGACTAAAAGGCAAATTTTATGGTAGGCGGAACAGGGCTTGAACCTGTGACCCTCGGCTTGTAAGGCCGATGCTCTCCCAACTGAGCTACCCGCCCACATATTGAGACCTTTGCAAAACACTTCTTTCAAAGGTCTCATATTTTTTGCCGGATTTCAGTTTTTACAGGAACGAAAAAAAGATTTTTGTTAACAATTATACAATAAGATGTCAAGCTAAATTAAAGCAGGCCTGTCTTTCGGTTTTTCCTGCACCATCTGATATGATATGTCATCTCCTTTAAACAGAAGATCACCCTCGTTTAAAATTAAAGCATGTGACAGGACATCGTCCATGTGTTCTGCCAATATGATTTCTATCTGCTTTAATATGGAAGAGGGGATATCCTTAATATCTTTTTTATTTTCTTTTGGGATAATAACTTTTTTTATCCCGCCTCTGTGAGCAGCCAGAATTTTTTCTTTTAACCCGCCTATAGGAAGAATTCTGCCACGCAGGGTAATTTCGCCTGTCATGGCAACATCACGAAAAACCGGTTTTTTTAGAAGAGCAGAGATGATTGATGTGCATATTGAAATGCCTGCCGAAGGTCCGTCTTTGGGAATGGCTCCTTCAGGAACATGTATATGAATATCATATTTTTTATAAAATTCATTATCGATCATCAGCCGTTCTGAACGTGAACGCGCGTAGCTTACGGCTGCCTGGGCAGATTCTTTCATGACATCACCTAATTTGCCGGTTGTTAGAAGCTTTCCCTTTCCAGGCATGATCAGGGTCTCAATACAGAGGAGCTCTCCTCCTGCCTGTGTCCAGGCAAGTCCGTTAACAAGGCCTATCTGATTATTGTTTTCGATCTGGTTTTGTTTGAAATATGCCGGCCCTAAATATTTTTCAACTGACTTTTTTGTAATATTAAATGCACTGATCTCTTTGTTCTTTACAAATTTGCGCGCAATTTTTCTGCATATGGAAGATATCTCACGCTCAAGGTTTCTGACACCTGCCTCATGAGTATAATTCTGCACAATAGAAAGAATCGAATTTTTGGAAAATTGAACTTTCTTATCCTTAAGACCATTCATTTTGAATTGTTTTTTAACAAGGAACTTATTTGCAATATTATATTTCTCATATTCAGTATAACCGGACAGGCGTATTATTTCCATCCTGTCCAGCAACGGAAAAGGTATGTCCTGCAGAGTATTGGCTGTAGTTATAAAAAGTATATCCGACAAATCGTAATCCATATCAAGGTAGTGATCATTGAAGGCAAAGTTCTGTTCAGGATCAAGAACTTCGAGAAGTGCGGCAGAAGGATCACCTCTGAAGTCCATACTCATTTTATCCACCTCGTCAAGACAAAAGACAGGATTATTTACTTCTGCTTTTTTTAACGACTGAATTATCTTGCCGGGCATAGCACCTATATAGGTTCGTCTGTGCCCGCGTATTTCAGCTTCGTCTCTAACACCTCCAAGAGAAAGACGTATAAACTTTCTTCCAGTGGCTCTTGCAACAGATTTTGCCAGAGAAGTTTTACCAACACCTGGTGGCCCTACAAAACACAGTATGGGTCCCCTTATTTTCTTGACCAGCGATTGAACAGCCAAATATTCCAATATACGTTCTTTGGGTTTTTCCAGCCCGTAATGATCTTCATCTAATATTTTTTCAGCTTCTTCAATATTATTACGAATTTCACTTTGCTCAAACCATGGGAGACTGATTATCCATTCAATATAGTTGCGAACAACCGTTCCTTCAGCCGACATGGGAGTCATCATCTTAAGTTTTCTAAACTCATTGCTTGCTTTAGCAGAGGCTTCTTTTGACATTTTCTTTTGCTTTATCTGATTTTCAAGCTCCTGCAGGTCATCACCAGTATTTTCATCAGATCCCATCTCTTTTTTGATCGCACGCATTTGTTCATTCAGGTAATAACTTTTCTGCGTCTTTTCCATCTGTTTCTTAACCCTGATTTTTATTTTTTTATCCATCTTGAAGATGTCTATTTCCATTTTTAT
This sequence comes from uncultured Desulfobacteraceae bacterium, assembly GCA_964472445.1. Lineage (GTDB taxonomy): Bacteria > Desulfobacterota > Desulfobacteria > Desulfobacterales > ETH-SRB1 > CAYYMU01. The sequence continues at coordinate 14,485 of CAYYMU010000014.1, read as the reverse complement.
CAGGCTAAGGAGAAGAGAAAGGCGTTCTGAAGGAGATATTGTCTCCAGCAAATGCTGTTTCTCCTTTATTTTAAAGGAAAAATGAGTAGTTACAGTATCTGCTAACATCGAAGGGTCTGATATGGCGGCAGCGTTTGTTACCAGGTCTTTTGAGAAACCTTTGTTTAATTGTGCATATTCATCGAAATTTTCAATAACAGCTCTGCTGAGAGCAGTGGCTTCAGCCTTTGATATTTCCGGCTCAACAACAGGCTCGATCTCAGTGAGAAAAAACCCTTCATTTTTAACAAAACGAACGATACGAGCTCTGATTTGTCCTTCAACCAGTGCTTTTACTGAGCCATCAGGAAGCTTAAGAATCTGAAGCACGTTTCCAACTGTGCCTATTGAAGAAATGTCTTCTGGTTCAGGATTGTCAAGAGCCTCTTTTTTTTGTGTGGCAAAAAAAACTTTTTTATCGCGATTCATTGTATCAGAAAGAGCCTGTATGGATTTTGCACGTCCTACAAATAAAGGCGCAACCATATGAGGGAAAATCACTATATCTCTTAAAGGTAACAGAGGCAGAATTAATTTTGATTCTAAAGGCTTATTATCTTTGGGTGTTTTTTTTGATTTTATCATATTGACAGCCTGTGTTTAAGCTCGTTTTTTTGTTTGTTCATAAAGTAGAATGGGCTCTTCCTTGTTTAGAATTACATCTTCACCAACAATACATTCTTTAACATTTTTAAGGGAAGGTATTTTATACATTATATTAAGCAGAGAGTTCTCCAGAATAGCTCTAAGCCCTCGAGCCCCTGATTTTTGATTTAAAGACTCTTTTGCAATAGCGGCAAGAGAACTATCGGTAAATCTCAGCGCTACCCCCTCCATTTCAAAGAGTTTTTTAAACTGTTTTATCAAAGCATTCTTAGGTTCCAGCAATATTTTAATTAAAGATGATTCGTTTAGTTCATCAAGGGTAGCTATAACAGGAAGACGACCGAGAAACTCAGGAATAAGTCCATACTTGATCAGGTCTTCGGGTTGAACCTTCTTCATGGTTTTGCCGATATTTTCAATCTTTTGTTTTGCAACATTGGCACCAAAGCCCATAGACTTTGCACCAGTGCGCCGCTGAATTGTTTTATCAAGACCTGTAAAGGTTCCTCCGCAAATAAAAAGAATATTAGAGGTATCTATCTTGACAAAATCCTGCTGAGGATGCTTTCTTCCTCCTTTTGGCGGAACACTCGCTGTAGTCCCCTCAATGATTTTCAGGAGAGCCTGTTGCACCCCTTCCCCTGAAACATCCCGCGTGATAGAAGGATTATCCGATTTAATTGCGATTTTATCGATTTCATCAATATAAACAATCCCGCGTTTAGCCTTTTCAACATCATAATCAGCATTTTGAAGCAGAGAAAGTATTATGTTTTCAACATCTTCACCAACATATCCAGCTTCTGTCAGGCTGGTAGCATCGGCTATTGTAAACGGAACATTTAAAAATCTTGCAAGAGTTTGAGCCATTAAGGTTTTGCCGCATCCTGTTGGCCCTATGATCAAGATATTGCTTTTCTGCAGTTCAATATCTCCCGTGTTAATTGTAGAATCAAGCCGCTTATAATGATTATAAACCGCAACAGCAAGAATCTTTTTTGCCTGATCCTGTTCAATTACATAATCGTCAAGCATACCTTTAATCTCTTCTGGAGAGAAAGATTTCTCAATAATAGCAGAGATATTTTTTTCAGATTCTTCATTTATTATTTCGTTGCATAACCGTATGCATTCATCACATATATAGACTGCAGGACCTGCTATTAACTTCGCGACTTCTTTCTGATTTTTTCCGCAAAACGAGCAGAAGAGGTCATTTTTAATGTCCTTTTTTTTTGCCATTTTAGGTCTCCATTTTCCTTAGCTGCTCAAAATCTTTTCTGTTTTTCATTACGTGATCTATAATTCCGTATTTTTGCGCCTCTTCACTGGACATGAAGAAATCGCGATCAGTATCTATCTGTATTTGTTTTAGATCTTTATTGGTATGAAATGCCAGTATATCATTAAGAGTTTCTTTCATGCAAAGAATTTCTTTGGCCTGAATTGCTATATCTGAGGCCTGCCCCTGAAATCCGCCCATTGGCTGATGAATTAATATTCTTGAATTCGGAAGTGAATAACGTTTACCTTCTTTACCAGCAGCCAGCAAAACAGCCCCCATGCTGGCAGCCTGGCCAATACAAACCGTAGCAATGTCCGGTTTAATATATTGAAGAGTGTCATATACAGCAAGTCCTGCTGTAACTACTCCGCCAGGTGAATTTATATAAAAATTAATATCCTTGTCAGGATCTTCTGACTCAAGAAAGAGGAGCTGGGCAATTAAAAGATTTGCGATTTCATCGTTCATAGCTGAACCGAGAAATATTATCCTGTCTTTAAGCAGCCTTGAATATATGTCATAAGCACGTTCGCCTCTGCTGCTTTGTTCTATAACCATTGGTATTAAAGGCACGAATATTCTCCTTTCAAAAAACTTAGTTCGTCTTGTTCATAATTAGTTGAGTGGTTGATTTGTCGAGTAGTTCAAGAGCAATTGCAACTCAACGCCCCGACTATAATTAAATACTCGACTAAAATCACAGGAACTTTAACAAGTTGTAGAAATTATGAGACGTTTAATCAGCTTCATCTTCAGCCTCGGTCTTTTCCTGCTCGGCTTCGGGTTCAATTTTTTCGATGATGCTGTTTTCAATAATAAGCTTTATTGCTTTTTTTTCAAGGAGTGTATTCTTGAAAAATTCCAGATTATCATCATTTTCTTTATAAAAGCTGCTTATTTCTTCAACCGGTTTATCGAAAGACTTAGCCATGTCCTTGAAACCATTATCAATTTCTTCATCGGAAAGACTCAGCTTTTCCTGCTCAATTAATTTGTCTAACAGTAAATGACGTTTAACCTGTTTTGTCGCTGTGTCTCGATATTTTTCCGAAAGTTTTTCTTTTGAGAGACCCATTTCTTCCATTGTAGTATTTCTATAGGTAAAAGACCTCTCAGCTTCTGAAATAATTCCGTCCAGTTCATATTGAGTCATTGTTTCAGGAACCTCAAAATCTTTTTTTAATATCAATGCAGTAAAAATCTGTTCATTAAGTTCATGTTCGGATCTTTTTTTATAACCTTCCATAAGATTGTCAGAAATTGCATTTTTTAATTTGTCCATATTTTCATATTGACCAAGTTTTTTGGCAAATTCGTCGTTTAATTCCGGCAGAATTTCTTCTCTTATTTCGTTAAGCTTAACATGGAAATTTATATCCAGGTTTGCCAGGCTCTTATTTTGATAGTCTTCAGGAAAATGAATATTTATTTCTTTGGTTTCATCAGGCTTCATTCCGATGAGTTGTTCGTCGAATTCTTTTATAATCTGACCTTTACCTACTTTTAATATAAAATTTTCCGTCTTTTGAGTTTCGGCAAATGGTTTTTCATCTTTAAAACCTTCATAATCTATAAGTGCAAAATCTTCTTCCTGGAGAGGCCGGGTTTTTTTGATAGCCTCTTGCCGAGCCATATTTTTTTGCAGCATTTTCAACTGGGTGGCAATTTCTTTATCACTTGCCTCATAGATATTTTCTTTTAGTTGAAGTTTTTTAAAATCAATTTCACCAATTTCCGGTTTAACTTCAATCGTAGCATCATATTTGTAAGGAGCTTTTGCGTCAAGCTCAGGAGGATCGATTTTTGGGGTCCCAACAATCTTAAGATCATTTTTTGTGATTGTTTCAATCAGGGATTGCTGAAGTAATTTGGATGATACATCGGAATGAACGTCTTTTTTAAATAATCTTTCCAGAACAGAACGGGGTGCCTTGCCCGGTCGGTAACCTTTTATCTTTGCGGTTTTCTTAAGTTCCTTATATGCGTTATCAAGCTCCTTGACAACTTCCTCATTCGGGATTTCAATATGAAGTATCTTTTTTACACTGTTAAGATTTTCTACGGTAGCCTGCATGATTTTCCTTTCTTAATTATTCAGTTTAGTTAATTGTTTCAATTGGTGCGAGAGGGGAGACTTGAACTCCCATTCTTTTTACAGAGCTGGATCCTAAGTCCAGTGCGTCTACCAATTCCGCCACTCTCGCCTCTGAAATTATTTTCTTATTTACTGATTTAGACTTTTTACGAGTTCATCATACTTAAATCCGTGACTTTTTACGAGTTCATCAGATTGAAGCGGGTTGCAAAATCTTTTATTAGGAATTATATAAAAACCAAAAAAATATTATCAAACCATAGCTGTGTCAAGCAAAAAGGGAATTATCTTTTATGATTAATAGAATTATATCAAGCAGAATAAAATATTTTTCAGCATTTATAATCTATTTGATAATGGTTTTATGTGCTTTTGCACCTTGTGTTAATGCGGAATTCAGCACATTTAACAACAAAAAAATCGTTGTGCTCGATCCAGGACATGGAGGGTATGATGAAGGTGCAACCGGACCTGAAGGAACATATGAAAAAACAATAACTTTAAATCTTGCACAAATGATCGCAACTGAACTTGAAAACAAGTACAGGCCGGTTTTAACGAGGACTGAAGATTACAGTCTCGATATATATGATAGAACTGCTGTTGCAAATCATCTTGAAGCAGAGCTTTTTGTCAGCATACATGTTGCAGGGAGCTTTCTTCATAAAGCAAATGGAATAACAGTATATTATTTTAAAGAAAAACTTGATCCCAATGTAAATTTTGAAGGAACAGCTTCGAAGAATGATAAAACAGACAGTAGCCAGTATGCCTGGAATAACATTCAAAAAAAATACATAAAGAAAAGCAGGGCATTTGCTGAATTAATGCAACTTCAGATCAGTGATAAGATAAAACAAGCGGAAACCAAGATGCATGGCGCTCCGATTGCACTGCTTTCAGGCGCTGATATGCCTGCTGTGCTTATTGAGATTGGATATATAAGCAATCCTGATGAAGAGAAAAGAATGAATGATCCAGAATTTTTGTCTGAATTTGCAAAAGTGATATGTGAGACAATCAGCAATTTTTTGTCAGGAAAACCTGATAATATATCTTGCGCTGACAATTAAAGTGTGATAGCAAAACCATTCTGTTTTTATCGGGGCGTGGCGCAGCCTGGCAGCGCGCCTGCTTTGGGAGCAGGAAGTCGGAGGTTCAAATCCTCTCGCCCCGACCAGATTAACTCCAGGCAAACTACTTCATTTTCCAGACAGGTTTACGCTTGTTTAAAAACGCATCGACCCCTTCTTTTGCATCTTCTGTTACACAAAGAGCAGCAAACATTTCATTAGAATATTCTATTGCCTTTCCAAATTCCATGTCCGACATGCCATAGAATGCCTGTTTCCCCATCTGAAGGGCTAAAGGGCTTTTCTGCGCCAGCCTTTCCGCCATGTCCATTGCAGCCTGATCCAGTTGATCCAATGGAACGATTTTATTGACAAGTCCCCATTTTTCTGCGGTGCCGGCATCAATCATGTCTCCTGTAAGCAACATTTCAAGACATCGTTTTCTGCCGAGAGATCTCGAAAGGGGAACAGCAGGTCCCATACAGAAAAGGCCCACATTAATGGCGGAAGTTCCTATTTTCGTTCCTTCAGCCACTATTGCGAGATCAGATGCAGCAATAATGCCGGCTCCATTAGCCACGGCATAACCGTGTGCAGAAGCGATAACCGGCTTTTTCATAGAAGCAATAGCATGCGCCATCTGTTCCATGAGACCTATCCACTTCCTGTATTCCTTTAATGATTTTTCAAAAAATTCCGATATGTCAATTCCGGCACAAAAACTCTTTCCCGCGCCTTTTATTATAATTACTCTAATTTCATTATCATTTTCAAGATCAGTTAATGCCTTATTAAGCTCCATCGCCATTTCTGAGCTGAATGTATTTAAATGATCGGGACGATTTAAGGTGATGATTCCCACATGCACTTTCTGATCAACGATAATAGTGTTAAACGACATATTAAACCTCCATGATTAATTGATTTTAATTAAAATTCGGGTTATACTTAATGACATCGTAAAAAGTCTCAGAATCGTCATGCCGGACTTGATAAGCCTGCCCCCGTACTTGATACGGGGGCATCCAGAACGTATTGAATTTACTGGATTCCGGCTTTCGCCGGAATGACGGAAAAGAGCGTTTTCCGACTTTTTACGAGAGCATCATACTTAAATAATTTTAAAAAATAACAATTGTGCCGGTGTTGCGATTTTTTTTATTTATAACAATATAATTACAGGTACAGTCACGCAAAGCGGCATAATATAACTTTTTACGAATTCAACTATAATTTGTATCATAGAAAACTTATGTAATAAAGAATTCAATGAGGCTTTATTTAAAAAAATCCCTTGACAACATTGATGCGGCTAATTATTTTTTATTAATTTTTTGAGTATATTCTCATAACGGAGACTTTTATGGTAAGACCCAGAAAAGATAGAATCGTTTCATATGACCCGGATGTGAGCTATTTTAAACCAAGAGGCATCCCCATGATTGAGCTGGAAGAGGTGGGTCTTGCTGTTGATGAATGTGAAGCAATAAGGCTTGCAGATCTTCTTGACATGTCATATGAAAAGGCCGGTGAACAGATGGGAATATCCAGAGCAACTTTTGGAAGAATTGTTCATCACGCAAGAAAGATAATAGCTGATGCAATTATTAATGGGAAAGCAATAAATATTAAAGGCGGTAATTACAAAATGACAAGCCAAACCAGAATATTTATATGCAAGAACTGCAGCAACAGGTGGGAGGAGCCTTTTGGAACCGGCAGGCCTCAGAATTGCCCATCATGTAATCACAAGCAGTTTTATCGAGTCTGGGAAAAAACGGATAACACTTAAATATTTATGGAGGTAGTTTGTTATTATGAAGATTGCTATTACATCTACAGGTAAAGATCTGTCATCAGAGCTTGACCAGAGGTTTGGTCGTGCTGCATACTTTGTTCTTGTTGACCCTGAAACCATGGAATTCGAAGCTGTGGAGAATGCCCAGAATCTGGATTTACCCCAGGGCGCTGGAATACAGGCTGGTAAGACTATGATAGAAACCAAAGCAAAGGTTTTAATCACGGGGAATTGTGGTCCAAATGCTTTTAAGGTATTAAACAGTGGAGGCATAAAGGTCTTTACTAATGCAAAAGGCAAGGTAAAGGACGCAGTTTCACAGTATGCTAACGGAGAACTTGATCTTGCTGCTGATGCCAATGTTGAAGGACACTGGGTATAATATTGCAGGGTTGTTAAAAATCAAAAAATAAATATCAGGAGATATATTATGACAAAAAGTGATATGGCGAGCTGTAGCGCTGCTCAACAACAGCAAAAAAAATCTCAGCAGGATGTTTCTGTGTCAGACTCGCTGAAAAAGATTAAAAACAAATTTATTGTAATGAGCGGTAAAGGAGGGGTTGGAAAAACAAGCGTTTCTGTTAACCTTTCAATAGCTCTTGCAAATAAGGGATTTAAGGTTGGGATTATGGATGTCGATCTGCATGGTCCTGATGTGCCCAGAATGCTTGGCCTGCAGGGCATGCTGGAACTGAATAAAAATCAGAAACTGGCACCCATGAGTTCTATAAAAAATCTGCATGCAGTTTCGGTTGAATCTCTTACTGTAAACAAGGATGAAGCAATAATATGGAGAGGACCAATCAAGCATTCTGCGATAAAACAGTTTATTGCAGATGTTGAATGGGGCGAACTCGATTTTTTGATAATCGATTGTCCTCCCGGCACAGGTGATGAGCCGCTTTCCGTGGCACAGACCATTCCTGATTCAAAGGCAATAATAGTTACTACGCCACAGGAGGTTGCCCTTGCAGATATAAGGAAATCTATTAATTTTTGTAAAACTGTAAAAATGGAAGTTTTTGGTCTTATAGAAAATATGAGCGGTTTTACCTGCCCCAAGTGTGGAGAGCAGTATGATCTGTTTGGAAGCGGTGGCGGAGAAAAAACTGCGAATACAATGGGAATAAACTTTCTTGGTAAAATTCCATTTGATCTTAATGTTGTGGCTTGTGGAGATACAGGTGTTTCTTTTCAGGAAAAATATAAAGATTCTGTTGTAACAAAGGCTTTTGCCGATATTGCTGAAAGAATGTCTAAACTTGTATAAAAAAATATATTGTTGAAAAGGGAGGATTATTTAAATGAAAATTGCAATACCCTTAGCTGGAGGAAAGCTCACAGCTCATTTCGGACATTGTCAGGATTTTGCCATAATTGATGTTGATGAGAATAATCAGATTACTAAAAACGAGTCTCTTGTCCCTCCTGCGCATGAACCAGGAGTTCTTCCGCGCTGGCTTGGTGAATTAGGTGTTAATATAATTATTGCCGGTGGAATGGGGCAGATGGCTATTAATCTTTTTGAGCAGAATAATATTACTGTTGTTACAGGCGCTTCGCCCATGGAGCCTGAAGCGCTTGTCAAGAGCTATCTGGAACAAACCTTAACTACTGGTGGTAACGCTTGTAATCATTAAATGGAGTTTAAGTAAGATGGAAAAAATATTAATAGTCGGATGTAAAAAGGCTATGGATGATGTTTGTATTGCGTGTTCCAGATGTATGGTTGCGTTTAACCGCAGAAAGGGCGAATTCAGCCGCTATAAAGATATGGATGCCGAGCTGATCGGCATTTTAAATTGCGGCGACTGTCCGGGTGCTACGATTGTTACACGCCTGGCTCAAATAAAACTCTGGAACAAACCAATGGAAGAAAATGTTACCAAAATCCATATTGGTCCATGCCTGCTTGATCATTGCCCCTATAAAGAAACAATAGTTAAAAAGATCAAGGCAAAAGCGGGTATTGAGGTGATTGAAGGAACTCATCCTTACAAGCCCGAAAATATATTTGCATAAATAACGCGTAATTATTCAGGGGGTACACTGCTAACTCAAAGAATTTATTCACCGCAAAGCCGCAAAGAACGCAAAGAGAATTTTATTTTTCGCCCCCTGCCCGCCATCGCGAGCTCAGGCAAGGCAGGCGGGTCTCAGCGAAAACTAATAAGATAAAACCCTCTGCGTACTCTGCGACTCTAATGAGTGAAGCGAATGGGCGGTAATATAATACCCTCTGAATAGATACAATAACGCATTGATTATTAAAGCAACTGATAGTCTGTTTGAGACCTGGATTTTGTCATTTCTAGGAGCATAAGCAAAGGGAGAAATCTTAACAATTCAAACCTGTTAAGATTTCTCCCTTTGGTCTAAATGACAAATAACGGTGCTTTTGCAAAAGTCTCAGTAACCATTCCCCCCTCAAGTAAAATATCATTACCGGCATTACCAAACAAAAGATTCTGGCTTTTTTAATTCAATTGGGCTATATTCTGCTCGCTATATTCTTATAATTAAGGATCATCTCCCGATTAGTTGTAGTCAATTCTTGCTCGCCTCTGGCGAGAAGCTAAAACAAGTGGGTTATTTCTAATTAAGCGGGTGTAATCTCAGAGGGTACAAGGGGTCAAGTATTCAAGGGTTCGAGTGACACGCAGTGAAGCGCTAACCCTCAGCGCTTAAGGAAGAAAGATATAGCCAGAAGGATATGGAAGAAAGACAACCATGGATTACATCAGGATGCTTTACATAGACCCCTTGAATCCTTAGACCCTCTTCTCCAACTAAATTGGAGAAGAGCCATAATTAATAAGTCGAGACCGTTGAATTTTGTCGTTGACGCTTCACTATATGTAACTTCGTGCCTGGCTTTTGCCGGAACGACTAAGAACAGTATTATTGGGGATAGAAAAGTGCCTGTAAAAAACATTTTAGTTGCAGATGATAGTCATCAAATTTGTAGTTTTCTTGCAGAAGTAATTAAAAGCGAAGGTCATAAGGTTTTTCTTGCAGCTAATGGAAAAGAGTCGATCGAGATTGTAAAAAACAACCCCATAGATTTAGTTTTTTTAGATATAAAAATGCCGGAAATGGACGGTATAACTGCACTTAAGCTGATCAAAAAAATAGATAGAAACATAGAAATTCTGATGATTACCGGTCACGGAGATTTGCAAAATCTGAGAAAGCTAATCGTAAAGGAGGGGGCATTTGATTATCTGCTCAAACCCTTTGCGGTCGATGATATCACGAATGGCATCAAAAAAGCTCTTAAAAAAAGAGAACTGCATTTAAATAAAAGTTTAATAGATGTTGACCTGAAATGCCGAATTCGCGAAATGGAGAGCAATTCCAAAGAAAAGACCATTCGGTTAAGGAAGTCACAACTCAAATACAAAAATATAATTCAAAATTCCGCTGATATGATTATAATAGTTCAATCCGGCAAAATAAAATTTGTGAACCCAATGGCTCCGAAACTTAGCGGTTATACCGAGGAGGAGCTGCTGAACTCGGATTTTACAGACATGATTTATATAGATGATCGTATTTATGTGATGAATACTTACAGGAAATGGCTGCGAAAAAATAACTCGGCTTACAACAGTTATATCTTTAGAATATTGAAAAAAAACGGCGAAACTTTGTGGGTGGAATCCAACTCTGTAGAGACGGAATGGGAAGGAGTTCCAGCCATACTCAGTATTGCTCGAGATATATCCGAGCGCAAAAAGGCGTTTAAAGAATTAAGAATCATGCAATTCGCTATAGAATCGTCAATTAATGCCGTTGCTTTTTTTGATCTTAAAGGGAACCTTACCAAAACAAATGATTCTTTTCTCAAACTGTGGGCATATAAAAATAAAAAAGAACTTCTCGACAAGCCGTTTACGGTATTCATGGAAACGGAGATTGAAGTATCCAAGGTGCTTAATGTTTTGCGTAAAGACGGAGGGTGGATGGGCGAAATGACAGCCATTAAGAAAAACGGCTTAAAGTTTAATGCCCAGGTTTCCGCAAACATGGTAAAAGATTTGGAAGGCAATCCTATCTCCATGATGGCTTCATTTATTGACATTACCGACAAGAAAAAATGTGCTAAAATCATGATGCTGTCGGACAAGCTTTCTTCTTTGGGACAACTTTCGGCAGGTCTGGCGCATGAATTAAAAAACCCTCTGGCCGTTATAAGTTCATGCTCTCAATTTTGCATGGAAAACCTGAAAACAGATCCCCTTGTGAATGAAAATCTTCAGATAATTTTGCGGAACAGCAAAAGGGCGAGTAAGCTTATAAACGATTTGCTGGCGTTTGCCAAGCCATCTATATTAGAATGGAATGATGTGGATATTAATGAAGTCATAACAAACATGTTGAGCATGGCCAGGTTTGAGGCCAATTTTTTTTCCATTGATTTTAAGTGCAAATTAAAAAAAGGGCTTCCGAAAATTGTGGGGGATAAAGAGAAGCTTAGCCAGGTTTTTCTTAATATAATCATGAATGCAATTCAAGCTGTTTCCAGAAAAGGAACAATTATTCTCCAAACACGTTTTCTTGCTGAGCAAAACCAGATTGAGGCAATTGTTATTGATGACGGACCCGGCATTTTTGATGAATACCTTAAACGTATTTTTGATCCGTTCTTTACTACCAAGGATATGGGTACAGGTCTGGGACTCAGCATTTGTCATACAATTATTGAGCAACACAACGGAAATATCATAGCTGAAAATATTGAAGGGAAGGGCACCAGATTTTCTATTAGACTGCCTGCAATACATGATGAAAAAAGATGAACCCTGGTCGCCTCTGGCGCCGCCGAAGGCGGGTAAACATCGAACATATTAAAAGATGAACATCGAACGGGAAAAAGATGAACATCGAACATCGAACATCGAATTTTGAATAAGGTATTCTGCTAATTTATAAACTGAATGAAAAAATGAAGAAACAGACATATGATCTGGAAGAAAGGTTGCTCGAGTATTCGGTGCGAATCATAAAGAGCGTTGAACAGTTACCAAATACAAGAACAGGCAACCATATTGCGGGCCAATTGTTAAGATCGGGGACTTCACCTTATCCAAACCATGGTGAAGCTCAGGCAGCGGAGTCCCCAAAGGACTTTATCCATAAGCTTCGTATCTCATTAAAGGAACTCAGGGAGAGCCAGCGATGGTTAAAACTTATTCAGCGTGTACCTTTAATTAAAAAACCTGAACTATTAGATGATATTTTACAGGAAACAGAGGAATTAATTAAGATTTTCGTTACGAGTATCAAAACGGCTGAAAAGAAACAGAAATAGCTGTTGAATGTTCGGTATTGGGTGCTTGTTTTTTTTCATTCGATGTTGGACGTTTACCCGCCTTCGGCGGCGCCAGAGGCGACCAGGGTTGGACGTTCATCTTTCAAAACCTCTTATGGAATAAATGCAACCTGTGAACGTTAAAAAATAGCTGAATTATTAAAGGGGTAAAAAATGTCTGTTGAAAATCAGAATCTTTCAGGAAAGAACATACTGGTAGTTGATGATGATCATGATTTCCGCTGGATAATTGGAAATGTTCTTCGGGCAGGAGGATATAGAGTAACCCAGGCGCAAAATGGTGAAGAAGCGCTGAAGTCCCTGGAAAAAGAAGTGCCTGATTTGATTTTAATAGATTATTGGATGCCCGGACGGGATGGCATTCAAGTTTCTGCTGATATAAAAAAACGTATTCCAGCTTTACCGATTATTATGATTACAGCCTATGCTAAGGTAAAATCTGCTGTGGAGGCTATGAAGATAGGTGTATGCGATTATGTCGCAAAGCCCGTAGATAACAACGACCTTCTTTTCGCAATTAAACGTGCCCTGGAACAGCAGGAGCTTGTTCAGGAGGTTAAGCGTTTAAGAAATGTTTTGAATGAACGGGTATCCCTTTACAAACTTATGGGTAACAGCAAACATATAAGTGAACTTTTCAAGCTTGTAAAGAAGGTCGCTCCCACATCATTTACGGTCTTAATAGAAGGTGAAAGCGGCACAGGCAAGGAGCTTGTGGCTCGTTCCATTCATGACTTGAGTGCTGTAAAAAAAGGGCCTTTTGTAGCAGTTGACTGCGGCGCAATTCCTGAAAACCTTATTGAAAGTGAACTGTTCGGCTATATGAAGGGAGCTTTTACCGGAGCGTATGCTGACAAACCCGGGCAGTTTGAATTGGCGGATAAAGGCACTCTGTTTTTAGATGAAGTCGGCAATCTTCCGTATCAATCTCAACAAAAAATTCTTCGAGTAATGCAGGAGCGTTCTATTCAAAGATTGGGAGCAAAAAAGGCCAAAGCTATTCATGTCAGGATCATTGCAGCTACAAATCAGCCTCTGGAAGAAGATATAAAGTCTGGAAAATTTCGCCCTGACCTTTATTTTCGCTTAAAGGAATTTTCAATTAAAGCACCCGCGCTCAGAGAGAGAAAAGAGGATATCTCATATCTCGCCTATAGATTTATGAATGAAGTTCAAATGGAACTCAATAAAAAATGTGCGGGGATTTCTAAGACGGCTCTTCAATTACTGGTCTCATATCAATGGCCCGGCAATGTTCGTGAATTGCGAAATGTTATGCGGCAGGCTGTTCTCATAGCTGAGGAAAGCTATCCAGTTGAGCCCAAACACCTTATGTTTAGTCCTAATATAATGCCTCATACTTCAGAAATAAATACATCTATTCCCAACTATGATGGAAAGAAAACTCTCTCAGAGACAGTTAAGTCTTTTTCCCAGGCTTTGGAAAAAAAGCTGATAATTGAAACATTAGCCAAAACAAAAAGAAATAAAAGTGAGGCAGCCCGCAGGCTTGGCATCGATTATAAAACCTTGCTTAGAAAGATTAAGAAATATCAATTAATCAATTGATCAATTGATTAGTGATTAGTGGACAGTGATCAGTGAATAGTGGGCAGTGAATAGTGGACGAAGGAGAACATGAGCAGCGAAGTAAGATCATACAAGGATTTGATAATTTGGCAGAAGTCGATTACTTTGGTTATTGAGATTTATCAAGCTGTTAAAAGTTTTCCAAGAGAAGTGCTTTACGCCCTGTCAGATCAAATTAAAAGATCTGCGGTTTCTGTACCTTCCAATATAGCAGAAGGGCAAGCTCGCCAGCATACAGCCGAATTTAGACAATTTCTATACATCGCTATGGGATCACTGGCTGAGTTAGACACACAATTAATCATTGCCCACAGACTTGATTACATAGATTCTAAAAATAATGAGCTTTTTGCAGCAAGAGTCATTGAATTGAGGAAAATGATTTCCGTTTTGATCTCCAAGCTCAAAAACTACCCACTACCCACTAATCACTACCCACTAATCACTACCCACTAATCACTACCCACTAATCACTACCCACTAA
>CAYYMU010000014.1:0-77 GCA_964472445.1 uncultured Desulfobacteraceae bacterium | reverse complement strand
TCACTGATCACTAATCACTTCACACTATCCCACTCTTGCCCTAATTGGGGCGGCAATGCCATACCATCCGACCTTTT
>CAYYMU010000013.1:0-22855 GCA_964472445.1 uncultured Desulfobacteraceae bacterium | reverse complement strand
TCGCCAGAGGCGAGCAAGAATTGACTACAACTAATCGGGAGATGATCCTTAAATGGCAGGGTGGGGAATTGGTGTTCATTTATCATGATCCGTAATAATTAATTAAAAGCTGTTCAATTTTTTCTTCAAGCATTTCATATGAAAGATAACGCCATCCAAGCATATAATTTTTTTCAACCATTTTAGCGATGCGCTCAGGATTTTTTAGTAAAGCATTTATTTCGTCAACTGTATTTTGCGTTATGTAACTATTAAAGGAAATCAAATCAAAACCTTTTGGCTCAATGTCTGCCACAAAAATTGAATACCTGTTAATAGCTATGGGTTTTCTAAAATAAATGGCTTCAACAAAGGCATTGCCGTATCCTTCATATGCTGATGGATATGTTACAAGATCTGCATGCTGATAAACGTCCCACAATGTATATATTTTCCTGCCGTTTTCGTCAAAACCTCTTTTTAAGCCGATTCTGTCGGATATTATTTTAAGGTCGACATTTATCAGTTTTACGAATTCTTCAATTCGCATTAAATAATCAGTACCTTCATCTCCGGCTTTGTGGCTTATAACAAGGGATGCCTTAGGGTGGTCAAGCCTTTTGACAATTTCAGCAGCGGTTTCTATGCCTTTTCTTGAAACAACTCTGGTAGGCTGAAGTACCAGTAAAGAGTCTTCGTCAAGGCCGATTTCTTTTTTTAAGTCATGATTATAATCATCTATTTGAGGTGGCAGAACTTTAAAATCAACAACATTGGGAATTAACGTCCAGCTTGCTCCTGTAAAACTGCCAAAGCTCTGCCCGGCTATAGAATTAATTACTACATGTTGTATTTTTGGATGTACTGGTGGGAATGCTGCTCTCAGATAATCTGTAGAAATTGGGCTGTAGAATCTTTCTCTTTCCCAGAAAAAATCATGATGATGAGCAATTGTTGGTATTTCTGTTTCAATTATAAATTCTGTTATCGCAAGACCGAGCGGAATATTTACAGGAATTGCCAAAGCATTTTCTACAATCAGAATTTCGAATTCAAATTTCGCATGAAATTTTACAATTTCAAGTTTCAGCTCTTCTTTCAGCTCCTGGATTTTTCTACTGATTTCAGGAGTACGTTTTTTTTTTACAAAAATAGCGTCTTGTACTTCAATGATCTCTTGGTGTTTAAAAAAGGCCTTGGGTGCGAGATGAGAAATGGCGGGGTCAGTATCAAGCAATCCTGCCATAAAATATACAGGGCAACCCTTTGAAGTAAGCATTTCAGCCCATTTCTTTGTTTCAAGCGAAACTCCGTCCAGCCCTGCAAATCTTGTGGAAATAAAACCAAATGAAGGCTTCCTGCGATCCCAAATACTCATAATTTATTTTTATATATATATAGACTCTTATGCGTCAATTTGGCATATTTTAATTATAATCATTTAAAAAATCAGGATTTTTTACCCTCATCAATTTTGTCCGTTTTTGTTTCCTCATTATCTGTTGTAGCGCCCTTGAAGTTCTTTATGGCCTTGCCTACACCTGCTCCAATTTCAGGAAGTTTCCCAGCTCCAAAAATTATCAGAATGATAACAAGAATAATGATTAGTTCCGGCATACCGATTCCAAACATATATTCCTCCTATTTATGTGTGTAACCCAAATATTTTATTGATTATTCAAAAGGCTGAAAAACATATTTTGAGTCCTTTGGAAATTGAACATTTTTCAAAAGTCTCATTATATGTCAAACAGCGGTTAATATTATTTTTTCAAAAAAAAATATAACACCTGGTTATTTAGGTGTCAATCATTTACAACCTTATAAAAAGCTTATTACCTCTTTCAAGGATTTCGAAGGTTATTGCACAGTCAAATTAAAAAGCAATAAAAAATATACATTTTAGCCATCATGCTTTAATTAGTGGCTTTCAAATAACTCAACAGTAGTTTTTACCAGTTATCGCATCAGTTTTAATTTAATCATAGCTGAAGTCTGATTGTTTAAAGTTATTCTGGTTTCAAGCGTTGCAGAGCGGCATAATGCAGTTTTTTAAGACGCCGTCAAGCAGGATGCTCCAGTAAAAAGTTTCACTATGCCGCTTTGCGGGACCGCAGACCAAAATAACTTGTCAATTATATCAAAAAATTATAATTGACTTATTTGAAAGTCATTTCGCAAACGACATTAATTGACTTTCGCTCGCAACAACCTGTTTTTTTGAACTTTTAAAAACCGTTGATAATAGAGTAGAATTAAATGAAAAGTTATTTTATTGCAATATCGTGTCTTATATTTATAATAATAAATTATGGATGTACTGGATTTGTACCCATACCCGTCTTTACAACTTATAATATGGCAGTGGATGAACGCAGTATAAATACAATTGTAAGTGACATAAAAATTAAAACTCTGGTTTTAGATGCATTCATTCAGGATAAGACTGTAAAGACCTTTGATATTGATGTAGCATGTTATTATGGTTATATTTACCTCATTGGGGAGTATGACACAGATGAACAGAAAAACAGGGCCATAGAACTTGCCGCTAATATAAAGGGAGCAAAAGACGTAGAAACATATCTTCTTAAAAAGAAAAAGGGTGATCCATGCAGGGCAACAGATAATATTGCCATTACAACAAAACTTAAAACCAGACTTATCAAGGATAAAGATATATGGTCAACTAATATCGAAATAACAACCGTCCAGTGTAATGTAGTGCTTGTAGGTATTGTCAGGTCAAAAAAAGAGGTAGAAAAAATTATCGCTTATGCTAAAAATACAGGAGGCATTCGAAGAGTCAAGTCTTTCCTGAAAGTAGCGCCTCATTATAATCAGTAAATAATTCCTTAACAAAAAAGGACCGAAATAACGGGACACAGGCCAGAGAATTGTTTGAAAAGAGCATAGAACTTGATCCCGTCTATAAACAACAGTTTGATAGCGTACAAGGATTAAAACAATGAACAGATTTTTTCCGGTTATAGTAATACTGGCCATACTGGTTGCTTGTACAACAGGCGCTATTGCATCAGAAAAAACAGTTGAAGTTGAGGGAAGCAGTTTTCTTTCCAGAGAGGATGCCATGCGTCAGGCTCAGCGTTCGGCTGTGGAACTGGCTGTCGGCGTTTTTATTCAATCTAAGACTGAAGTCGAAAATTTTGCAATCAAAAAAGACAGGATTCTGTCACGAACACAGGGCTATATAACCCGTTTTACAATTCTGGGAGAAGAAAAGGCTGAAGGCCTTTACACCGTCAGGTTAAGCGCAACTGTTTCAATGGACAAAATAAAAAACGATCTTTTGGCTATGGAAATTCTGCTTGACAGCATGGAACGGCCCAGGCTTATGATTTTAATAAAAGAAGAATATATCGGTATGGACAATATGGGTATGTGTTTAGCCGAAACCGAGATGTCCTCCCTGCTCGCAGCCAAGGGTTTTGATCTGGTTGACAGTGCGCAGATTGAGAAAATAAAGAGCCTTGACCAAAGCAGGCAGGCTTTAGCCGGGAATATTGCCGCAGCCAAGAGACTGGGATTGGACTTTGGGTCTCAGTATGTGATAGTGGGTAAGGCCTTAGTTCAGGACATCGGTGAGGCATATCCAGGTTCCGGCCTTAAATCGCTTCAGGCGAGTCTCCAGCTAAAGGTTATTCAAACACAGACAGGACTTTTGTTAGGTTCTATATTAAAAAACGGAATTTCCGTACATATCAGTCCGCTGACCGGCGCAGGCAAAGCTCTGCAGATAGCGGCTCAAAAAGCTGTTGACGAATATCTGGTTGATACCATCACCAACTCTTTCCAAGATTTCCTCAATAATGGCGCTCCTCTTAAGCTCCATATAACCGGCGTAACATCCTTTCAGAAATACAAATTGGTCACATCTAATATTGAACTTATAGAAAAAGTTGTAAGCAGCAAAAAAGAAGGATGGAATAAAACCGGGGGCTTGCTGATGCTGAGCCTGCGCTTTAAGGGCACGAGTGAAGAGCTTGCCGGACTTATGGATGGCTTGAGTTTTGGCAAAAACAACCTTGAGGTGGTTGATTTTGAGCCGGACAGGGTTGACTGTAACCTGAAATAAAAAGTAATTGTTCACTGTTGTCGGTTCACAGTTCACGGTTTTTTCAATGAACCATGCAACATCTTCAAAAGAGAACCCCATGATTCTCCATGCCTTCTGTTTTTTTCAACCGTTAACCGATAATTGTAAACCATCAGGCTGTAAGCTATAGGCGTTTAGCTTACAGCCTTAATAATTACAGTTAATTAATATTAATTGTTCCAAATGGATTGTCGCTTCCTTTTTTGAAAAGCAGGAAACGATTTCCCTTAGACTGCTGGGTATCAAACAGAATGCCCTGAGCCTGCAAGCCCCTGTAAAGCTCCCTTTTAAAATCGAATTTTCTTCCCTGATAGTTCACATCAAGCTGAAAATTTCCAGGCGATTCATTTCTAACATGCTTGTCCTTAAAACCGGTCATTTGTTCAATTACATCAACTATTACATAGGTTTCCTGTTCTGAAAAGTTTTTAAACCATATATCAAAACGGGTTCCAGCGTGAACAGCACGCTCAAAATAAGACAGTGTATCTTCAATTAAAGCATCTGCAATCGCTTTCCCTAATGTGTCCGAAGCCTTTGCGGCCTGCATATTTTCATAATAATTTCCTGCTGCTCTCATGGTTTTTACATACAGATCGCCCGATTTTTGAGCTATAAGATCTGCAGTGGCCGGAGCAACGGCACGCAATGCTATTTCAACAATGACGCCGCCAAAATACTTGCTTGATCCACCGGTCTTACTTGCTGCGTGCACATCATATACAAGAAGCAGGTCTGCCTTATATTTTAAAGCAAGCGCGGAAAGGTCATCCATATCCACATCAATACGGCCAGCCTGTTCTATCTCGCTGTAAACATTATTAACGAACATTTTATCCAGGACTATAAAGCCTTTTCTGGCAAAAACACCGTTAATTGCCTGCTCTGCGGCCCTGACCACCCTGGAATTTCTGTGCATCGAACTTCTGGTTTCGGGAATATAAATCGCCATAAATCGGGGGTTGCCGATTTGAGCCATTAGAATCCCGATTGCCTTTAAGTCATTTTTTATCGAAGCTGTTTGTACATCAGCCTGCATAGTTACGGTATACATTGAACCATCCGGAGTTTTTCCTTCAGACAATATACTATAATTGGTTACATAACCGCTTGCTCTCGAATAAATTTTGTCCTGCAGCACTTCAAAATTAGCGACCTTGGTCTTGGAATCGATTAAAGTCCCTATACCCTTTTCAACTGCGGCCCGCTGAGCATCAGCAACAGCGCTTTTACGATCCATTCCCTGCCCTATAACAGTCACCATTTGGCTGTAGCCGGTTGATACAAAAAGCAATATAATTCCCAAAATAAAATATCCCATCATAATTTTTTTGTTTTTCAAAGTCATAATCCCTCCTTATAATTAATATACTCGAACTCCTTTTTCTTCCTGTGTTTTTTTAACTGGAGTTTTTTGCAGCATGTTTTTTTGTTGTTCATATCGCTGGCGGTCTTTGATCGCAGATTGAATTCTTGCCAATGCATTCATGAAAAGTTTATTATCCCCGTATCTTATCGCTTTTTTATACATTGTTCTTGCTTTCTTAAGATTTTCCAGATCACCGATATTTTCATAGGCTATGCCCAGATTATAATAGGCTGCCGCGTTATTCGGTTCAGCCTTAATTACATCCTGCCAGATATCTTTTGCCTCGTCCCATAATCCACGCTTGGCGAATTCTATGCCGCGTTTTATCATATCATTACCACCATAACCAAATTTTCCGCCGTCACAAAACTCTATGGTTTGGTTAATTTTGGTTGGAGAAATTTTTGCGACAAGCTGAGACGCAACTCTGGCTGACAGCTCATTTAAGGTTTGATTCTGAGCCGGTAACCGGCTTAACTTCATCCCTCCTAATACAGAAAGTGCATATTCTTTGTTACCCCCAAACTTCTGATTATAATTTTCTGTAACTTTTTTGGTCGCTATAACTCGCTTTGTTTTAAGGTTAAATACTTTAAAATCAGTGGTTAGGGATGCCTGGCGTATGATATAAGGTACGCGTTTCAGCACAGTTTTTTTAATTTCTACGTCCACCCATTTACCAAAAATATTTTTTTCTTTTTTATACCGACCAGTACCTTCCTTCATCTGTACCTGGTCATAACCCCGGATATCATTAATGTTAACTGTTACCCGTCCTGTAATTACTCCATCTGCATGAAGATTTTCAAGATCCGGAAGAAATCTCGGATCATCTACCTGATCATAGACAACCTGATCCAGGGCATTTGTCTTTGAGGAGTCGATAAGATTGAAGTGTGGCACCTCGCTTAATTTATTGTAAAAATCGCTTCTTACTGTTTCACCAAACCTGCCTTCAAAGTTAAGCAGGGCAAGTGTTCGAATGCCGCCAAGAGAAACTTCTGCCGGCTTGATCCTGCTTATATTAGTTTTTGCTGCGCAACCAAACCATACAAGCATTGCAACGATTATTAAACTCGCTGATAATTTTAAGATATGTTGTTTGTTCATAGATATTCTCCTTTTGAAAAGCACCTTTTATGATTTTAAAGAATTCAAGGGTTTCTTTTAAATAAATATTATATTATTGCCTACTGTCGCAATCCAGCATCAATGTTTTTGCCTTTTGGCTCTGGGGGCAGGTTCGACCTTATCAGAATATTTTTTTGCAGCGATTCAACAACTTTATCAATATTTTCAACCCCGTCCCTGATTTCGTTAATTCCTCTTTTAGTAGACTGTGTTACCTCCGGAATATCATGGCTTCCTTCTTCTACTTCTTTAAGAATTCTTTTGATACTTGAGATGCTGTCAAGTATTTCTCCTCCTATTTTTTCCATTACAGCCATATTATCCTGGACCTTGTCTGCTATTTCAGGGGTTTTCGAAGAGGTCTCTGCAATACTGTCCAGAATTTGAGCCACCTTATCAAGATTGTCTAATACTGTTTGCAGAAGTTCCTTTGACTTGAGTATATTGCCGACAGTTCCCTTGCCGGCCTGGATATCACGGGCAATAGATTCAAAATGAGAAATAGTTTTGTTTATATTATTGATGGCTGTAAAAAAGGGCCCGTCAGGATCTCTCATTATTTGTGTTATTTCTGATAAATCCTGAACAGCTTTTATAACTTTTTTGGCTGTTTCTTCTACATGAAATTCTGAAAGCAGGTCAGCTATGGATTTTTTTGCCATCGAGTTTATCTGCCCGCCAGCAATTATCAGTGGGCTGTCTGCACTTCCCGGTTTAATGGAAATATATTCGGACCCGATAAATGTAGGACTTTCTACAATTGCAACCGAATCGTGTCTTATCCTTGAAGCATATTCTTCTAAAATAGCCAGCCTGACATTAACCTTGTCTTCAACAAGTATAATTTTCTTTACTTTTCCTATATCAGCTTTAAACAGTTTTACAGCGGCATTTTCGTCAAGATTATAACTTTCATCAAAGGTGGTATAATATGTAATGTATGTTTTAAACCAGTCTTTGCCCCTGCCGATAATAACTACTGTGGTCAGCAGTATAATAATTATCAATATTATAAATGTTCCTACTGTTTTTTCTTTTCTGCTGAAATCAAGATCCATGGCTGATTTATTTTACAAAATATGTTAAGTTGTCAAGAATTAATGGCATTTTAAAAAGTCCAACAAAAATATGTATTTTCGTTCAAATAACTCAACTGTAGTTTTTACCGGTTATCGCAACAGTTATAATTAAATTAAAACCAGAAAAAACCAATGTATAACAAATCGTAAGTAAAGAACCAGCCATAATAAAAACAGCAATTGTGCTAATGATTTAATCTTTTATTAATAACAATATATCAAGAGGCTCTTTGCTAACGATTTTTAATACATTCAAACAGTTTTCTAATTTTAATTTAATCACAACTGAAGACTTATTGTTTAAAGTTATTCTGCTTTCCAGTGCAGGAGAGCCGCATATTGGAACTTTTTACGATGCTATCAGGTTTTAACCGTTGTCAGGTTTCCTTTTGCAATAATTATTTCTTTGTTTGAAAATTCTCTAATAAAATCTGCATTATAAGATATAAAAATAACCGGGACTCCAGATAGTGACATTTTTTTTACCAGTTCAACAATAAAATTAAATTTTGTTTGTCTTGCAAAATCTTCTGGTCGCTCAAGCAGCAATATTTCGGGCGATTTGGTAAATTCTCTGACCATAATAGCGCTTCGCAGCTCCGTAGGTCTTAGATCGCCCGGACGAACATCCAACTTATCATAAATTTCAAATACATTGCATAAATTTTTGACATTATCATCTATATCAACAGAAAATGAATTTTCAAAGTAATATCTCATTAATAAAAGATTTTCCCTGATACTCATATTGCTGATCATTGCTGCATCATTAGTAACATAGCCCATTTTCTTCTTATAGGGAAGAAGATTGGTATGATCTGAAAAATTAATTTTTTTCCCGGCAAACCGATAATCACAAAACTTTGAATACTCAAGCATGGCAACTGCTCTTAGAAAAAGGTGAGCATCATCAGGAGAATCCGCCTGTATATGACACATATCTCCCTTTGACAAAGCAAAATAGAATTTTTTAAGACCATTTCCAGTGCCGGTTGGAGGAAGAGTATAATTTGAAAGCTCGATCAACTTCATTATTTACATATAAAAAACTATTGATATAACAACATTTATAATAAGACAGTAAAAAAAGCACTCAATGGCGGCCTTTGATGTTGCTAAAGGCAAACCAGTAATATTCTTTTTTACGTTAAATCCGCGATAAAGACATGTAACCGTAATGATAATTCCAAAGCAGAGTGCCTTTACCATTCCTACAATAATATCGGTGGGGATAATCGCTTTCCCCATCTGTCCGAGAAAATCGCCTAAATTAATATATGTAAAGATCCATATTATTGTGTACCCTCCAAGAATAGACACCAGATCAAAAATAATAAAAAGACATATAATAGCTGTTGTAATGCCTATTAATCTTGGTAGACAGATCATTCTTATTGGATCAATGCCTGCCATTTCAATGGTATCTATTTCATGAAAAACCTTCATATAGCCTGTTTCTATTGCTATTGAAGTGGCTGATCTCAATATAACCAAAAGAGCTGTAATCCCGGGGCCGAGTTCTCTTATAATCAGCAGCACCATTGTTTTGCCAATATCATACTGATTCGAAACTCTGGAAAACTGTATAATAAGCATGCTTCCCAAAATAAGAGCAACCGGAATAATCAGTGGAAGCGCCTGAACAGCTGTAAAATATACCTGTTCCAGTATGACTCTTCTAATAAGCACTCTGCCTGTTTTCTGCCTTTTAAAAATCAGCTTGAATATTCTGTAATTAAAAGCAAATAAATCCAGAATATGTTTAAACGATTTTAATGTCCTTCTTCCTATGTAACCCGCTGTCTGGTTCATTTTAATTTTTACAAAACCATTTATATCAGTTGTCTGTTATTGACTTTTATAAAGCTTACAATATAAAATCAAGACAGGTCAACAAAATTGAACGTATACCATTTGCCTGACATTTCGAGACCTTTGAAAAATTCTCAATTTTGTTCAAGTGCAATAAGGGTAAAAATTTAAGCATTACACGGCAATTGGACAAAAAGGTGTTTTACAGAGGTTTCGTTTCATTCGAAGATCTCGTGGAGGTTTTTATGAAAAAATTCGCCCTGTTTTATCCTCTTCTTATATGTTTTTTTATAATATTTGCCGGAATATTTGCCTATTGGCATGGCATATCATTTCTTGATTTAATGGAATTAAAAACCATTGATTTAAGATTTGAGACCAGAGGACAGATTTCGCCGAGCGATCACGTGGTTATAGCGGTTATTGATGAAAAAAGTATTGACAAGGAAGGAAAGTGGATCTGGCCAAGGTCAAAAATGGCGGATCTTGTTACAAAGCTGTCAAAAGCCGGAGCTAAAGTAATAGGTTTTGATATTGGTTTTTTTGAGCCGGACGACAAAAAAATCGTAAGCACTATAAATGATATACAACGCACAATTCACAATCACGATATTCGAAAAAATGAAATCGACAACTACCTGGAAAACCTGAAAAAGCATGCAAATAATGATCAACTTCTTGCTGATGCTATAAAAAATTCCTCAGCCAGGATAGTGCTGGGGTATTTTTTTCACATGGATTCCACTGAATCGGGACATATAAATGAAAATGAAATCAGTATTCATCAGGATAACATTTCAGGATCCAGGTATAAATTTATACGTTATGCATCTGAAAATGCGCAAAACATACCGCTTATTGAAGCCAGAGCGCCTCAATCAAATATTAAAACAATTTCAACTGCTACTGATTACTGCGGTTTTTTCAACATGCTGCCCGACAAAGACGGGGTTGTACGATGGATGCCTGCTGTTTTCAGATGCAGAGAAACACTGTATGCCCCCTTATCTATTATAACCACCAGCGCCTGGCTGGACAGCCCGGTTTCTTTAAACATAGGCGAAAATGGGGTACAAAAACTCCGCATTGGCAAACTGAATGTGCCTACAGATGAGCTGGGAAGGATTCTAATAAATTATAGGGGGCCTCAAAAAACCTTCCCGCATATTTCAGTCACAGACATATTAAATGATAATATTACTGACAGCGCTGTAAAAGATAAAATTGTATTGGTAGGCGCGACAGCAATAGGAATATATGATTTAAGGGTCACACCTTTTGAAAATGTTTTTCCAGGCGTTGAAATCCACGCAAATGTCATAGACAGCATACTTGCAGGAGATTTTATGTATCAGCCGGCCTGGGCTGGTATTTTTGATATCATGGCAATAATTATTGCAGGTCTTATCCTGGGAATTGTCCTTCCCAGAGCAGGAGGAATATCAGGCGCGGCAGTCGTTTCCGCCCTGTTTGCCGGCTATATTTTGCTGTGCCAGTATCTGTTCTCTCAAAAAGGCATGGTCATTAATCTTGTCTATCCCTTGGCCATAATGATTTTAGTATATATAAGCATAACTGCTTACAAATATTTTACAGAATCACGGCAGAAAAAATTTATTAAAGATGCCTTTTCCACTTATCTTGCTCCAGCAGTTGTCAGGCAGCTTATAAATTCTCCTGAAAAACTTGTATTAGGTGGTGAAAAACGTAAAATTACAGCATTTTTTTCTGATGTGCAGGGATTTACAAGCATTTCTGAAAATCTGAATCCTGAGGAACTGGTTGAGCTGTTAAATGAGTTCCTGACAGAAATGACAGACATCATCCTGAAATATAAAGGAACGGTGGATAAATTCGAAGGTGACGCCATAATCGCATTTTTTGGAGCGCCTAACGAAATTGAGAATCAGGCAGATGTGGCATGCACAGCCTGTGTTGACATGCAGAAAAGACTGTCTGAAATGAGAAAAAACTGGAAAATATCAGGCAAACCAGAACTGTATATGCGTATAGGCCTTTGTACTGGTCCTGCTGTTGTGGGCAACATGGGATCAAAAACACGCATGGACTACACAATGATGGGAGATACGGTTAATACTGCTGCAAGACTGGAAGGGGTTAACAAGATATACGGAATTTATACGCTGATCAGCGAAAAAACCTGCACAGAAGCCAGCAGTAAAATAATAACAAGAGAAATTGATTCCATAAATGTTATAGGGAAAAACGAACCATTAAGAGTTTACCAGATTTTAGGATATCTGGAAGATATTGATGAAAACATTAACAAAACGACAGATAATTACTCCAAAGGCCTTGATGCATACAGAAAACAAAACTGGGACAAAGCCGCAGGTTTTTTTAAAGCAGCACTGGAGCTGACACCTGATGACGGCCCAAGCAAAACCATGCTTCTAAGGTGTAATGAATATAAAATTAATCCTCCTCCCAAAAACTGGGATGGATCATTCAGCATGAAAACAAAATAGCATAATCCTGAACATCTTACTTTACTTATGAGTAAAGTTGTGTTGGGGTGATTTAGACGTTTACCCGCCTTCGGCGGCGCCAGAGGCGACCAGGAGTGGATGTTCGATGTTCATAGTCTTTTAGCTTGATAGTATAGGATTTACATTTATCTATATTTAGCCAAAGACCCACATAGACAGAAGATAATTAAAATCGGTGTTTTTCCGTGTGTGTCTGTGGCTAAGAATTAATTTAATAAATGAGAGGAGCATCCTGTTTTAATGAACGGTTCGAGAATTAGAAGCGAGGATGAAATATGCTTAAAATGAAAAAACTGTCTAAAATAAGTCTGCTTATATGTTTGTGTCTCGCTCTTTTTTTATCATTTGCTTATGCAGAGAGGCAAGTGGCCGGCACTGTAACTTTTATTGTCGGAGATGTGTTTGTTTCTCATGACAAAACTACCTGGGTTAATACCGATTTTGACATGCAAATCTATCAGGGTGATCAAATCAAAACAGGGGTTGAATCGCTCTGTGAAATTACCCTTGAGGACGGTTCCATAGTTAGAATGGATGAAAATTCTTTACAGGAACTGGAAAAATGTCCGGCCGGCAAAACATCTAAAGATATTTCCCTGTTTCTTTCTGCAGGTAAAATATGGTTAAATGCCCGCACGATAATTGCAAAATCTGACACCTTTAAGGTCAGAACTAATAAAGCGGTTTGTGCAATACGCGGAACAAAGTTCAGGGTTGATACAGATGACAAGCAGACGCGAATCAGTGTTCATAAAGGGATTGTGGCAACATGGAGCACTTTGTTTGACAAGCCAAAACCCAGGCCGAGTGTTGGCATATTAAAACCTGAGCCAGTAGCCGGGCCGCATACAGTATCCATGAAAAGATGGGTAGAAATTGTAAAAGACTTTCAGCAGATTACAATTGACACAAATGGAAAATATGAAAAAAAAGATTTCAATATTAACAGCATTACTCAAGATCAATGGATAAAATGGAATATGACTCGTGATGGGTTAAGGGATTAAGGGATGCTGAAATCTCGCCATTCAACATACAAAAAACACGTCATTATTTTTTCCCTTGCTGTTGTGGGATTTTCCGTTATTTTTATTTCTATTCTGTTTAAAGGTATTGCCTACAACATGCTTACGCAGATAGACAACACCCTTTATTCTCAGTTTTTGTTAATCCGTGAGCGGCTTGACGAGGATAAAAAGCCCATTCAGAGCAATGTCGTTATAGTAGGGATCGATGATAGAACGTTAAATAAACTCGGTGCTTATAATCCTTCCAAATATCGAAGATATCATATAGATCTGCTTGCAAATATACTTAAAGGCAAACCACTTGCGGTGGCTTATGATATCCTTTTCGGCGACCCCCACGATGATCCGGATGTGGACAGGCGATTTTCTGAGATTATGAAAAAAGGACCGGTTTTTTCGGTTGTTTTCGGGTCTGCTTATGATCGCTCAAAGCAGCTGCTCAAACCACTTGCCGATAATATTTCCGGCAAACAGGATATGAACTTTGTAAGCGAAAACGGTTTTGAATTAATGGCTCCTTTTGTGCTTTCTTCTTTGAAGGGCACAGGCCTTGCCAATGCATATCCGGATAATGATGGAGTGTTAAGGAAAATGCCGATGCTTTTCAAAGTGCACGACAGGCTCTATCCGTCAATATCTCTTGAGATATTTAGAAACATAAACAATATTCCGCGATCTAAAATCAGAGTTGAAAAAAACAGAGTAATAATCGGTAAGACAACAATTCCTGTTGATAAAAATTGCAGAGCGTATGTAAATATCGATAATACATACAAAATAAGAGAAATATCATTTTATGATGTCTTGGCTGGTCGTGTGCCAGGGCGTTTTTTTAATGATAAAATTGTATTTATTGCCGCAACCGCTACAGGACTTGGCGACAACAAACTTGTGCCGCTGTTCGGCTATGTCAGCGGCATAATGATTCACGCCAATCTTGTTTTGAATATGGCCCATAATAATTTCATTAATGAAATTGCGGGAACCTATTATTATCTTTTAATACTTTTGGCCTCTTTTTTTTATACATACCTGTTTTATTCACGCCACGAATTACCTCTTATAAAAAGGGCGG
Source organism: uncultured Desulfobacteraceae bacterium (assembly GCA_964472445.1). Classification (GTDB taxonomy): domain Bacteria; phylum Desulfobacterota; class Desulfobacteria; order Desulfobacterales; family ETH-SRB1; genus CAYYMU01. Next base: position 8,755 of record CAYYMU010000013.1, on the reverse strand, counting down.
TTAGTTATATCTCAAGTGTATCTCTTGTTACAAAGTTCGGCAATATGCTTTTAAAAGTGCCATTTATCAGACGCCCTTACAACGCATTCAAATCCATACGCGACAGAAGCTATGGCTTAAGAATATTTTTTCTTTTGTTTTATGAAACACGACAGCGTTTTGCGCCGGTTCTTTTACAACTTGTACTACTATATACAACCCTTTTTTTAATTTTCTATTATTTCAATCTTCTCATTAAACCATTTACCATTATGATACAATTGGTCATCTCTTATATAATTGTTTCTGAATTCAAAAGAATAGATTTCAGCAAAGTCTCTCCTCAAGGCCAAAGGGGGAAATCTTGAAAATTATAAGATCAAAAAAAATAAAGACCTGTCTGCTTTTTGTTTTAATTTTATCATCTTTATGTTTTTGTACCCCAGAAACGTCTATTGGTGCATATGATGACGGCAGGGGTTTTGAGACAGCCGCCACGCTGCTTAACAATGGAATGTATCTTGAAGCTTTAAGCATGTATCAGGAAATTTCAATTTATTCGGATGAACAGGACAACAGGGCGCGGGCATTGTTATTCATGGGGACTACTTACAGCCTTTACCTTAATCAGTATGACGCTGGCTTGAAACAATTTGACACCATTATTGAAACCTATTCGACCAGCCCCGCAGCGTCTGATGCTATTTTTAACAGCGGCATGGTGTTATACGAAACAGGTAAATTTAAAAAAGCCCATGAATTTTTCAAAAAATACCTGGAAAAATATCCTTATGGATTGCGCAGGCAATCCTCGGAAGTATGGGCTGACAGCTCAAAGGCTCAGATATCACAAGTCAGGAAACCTGAAGCAATTACAACCCCTCCTTTATATAAGAAGGATATTGAAGATACAATTATAAGAGTTTTGATTAAAAACAAAACTGAAAAAACTACCGTTTATTCAAAGCAGAACATCTTGCTGTACAATCCATTTTCAAAGAAAATGATTTATCGCAGCTCAGAGCCTGTAACCTTCACAAAACAGGGGGAACAGCTTGCGGCGAACGGCCGGAAGCTTGATCTCCATAGGTGCGTGGTCAAAAGCGACGGCGAAACTATCATGATTGACAATCGCAGATTCAGGGGCAGTCTTACTATATCAGCAGATTCAAAATTGCTGTCTGTTATTAATAACATTCCAGTTGAACAGTATCTTTATGGTGTCGTACCAAAAGAAATGCCGTCTAAGTGGGCAAAGGAAGCCCTGAAAGCTCAGGCAGTGGCGGCCAGAACATATGCTCTTTATATTAAAGACAAAAGCGCTGATAAACCCTATGATGTGGAATCAACCACAACATCTCAGGTATATGGAGGGTTTGATGCTGAGAAAAAGGAAACCAATCTGGCGGTTGATGAGACACGCGGCCAGGTAATCACCTGTGATGGGAAACTTATAATTGCATATTTTCATTCAAACAGCGGAGGGCATACCGAGGATTCAAAGAATGTGTGGATTGCTGATCTTCCGTACCTTAAGGGGATTCCCGACCGTTTTAGCGCAAATATCCCGAATGGCCAGTGGAGGCTTTTTGTTTCATATAATGATATGCAAAATCGTTTAAACAAGTACGGCCTCAATATTGGACAGATCGGGGGACTCAATGCTGCCGGTGAATCTCGATCAGGACGTTTACTGGGAGTGAAGGTTATTGCGGACAACGGGACAACCGAACTAAAGAGCAACAATTTCAGAATAAAGGTTGGAGCAACCAAGTTAAAAAGCACACTTATAAAAATGGTTCCAGATCATAACGGCATTCTTTTTACCGGCAAAGGCTATGGTCACGGAGTAGGCATGAGTCAATGGGGTTCAAACATTATGGCTCAGAAAGGCTTTGGGTATCAGGATATTTTAAAGCATTATTATCAATCTGTTAAAATAGTGGCTTTAAGCAGCCAATAAGTGTTCTGATTCGTAAGTTCGATTACATAATTTTATATATTGTTTCACCGCCCGCTTCGCTTGAGACGCAAAGGCCGCAGAGTTAAATATTATTTCTTTTGCCTTTGAGAGGACGACAAAAGAAAATATCAAGCTTTATAATAGTAATATTGTGTTGAAGTTCAAGTGGTTATTCCTTTGTCCCAAAGGGATGTATATTTTTGTTTTCCGCCCTCTCAGCGGAAAGCCAAAAAGAAACAAATTCTCCGCGACCTCTGCGCCTCAGCGGTGATTATAAATTACCCAATTATAATACGATACCGTATTTAAGAATACGTGTACTAAGTCACAAAAGCACAAAAGGACTTTGATCTTAAAGCGTTATCAAACAAAGAGAATGCCACCAATGCAGCCACATGAATTAATAAAAAAAATCCCGATTTTTAAAACTTTAAGCGATTCTGATCTGAATCGCCTTTCTGATTCGCTTCGCCTGAAACCCCTGAAACAGGGGCAGGCCCTTTTCTGGAAGGGTGATGAGGGAACCGCTCTGTATATCGTAAAAAAAGGGACGATTAAAATTGTACTTCCGTCAGCAGAAGGCGAGGAAATTATAGTCACAATGTTTTCAGAAGGCGATTTTTTTGGAGAAATGGCACTGCTGGATGGAGAACCCAGATCCGCGGATGCTGTTGCAATAGAGCCCTCTGAAGTATTTATTCTCAGCAGAGCTGACTTTCTTTCATTCCTCCAGTCCAACCTTAATGCAATCAAATCAATTCTTTCCCTTCTCTCAAAAAGACTTCGCAAGACTGATGATCTTTTAGAAGATACCTGCTTTTTAAATATTTCAGCAAGGCTTTCAAAAAAATTAATAGAGCTTGCTAAATCCCACGGACAACAAAAAAACAACAAAATCCTTATCGATCTTTCCCTGACACAGAAAGAGCTTGGCGATATGGTCGGAGCAACAAGGGAAAGCATTAACAAAGAGCTTAAATCACTACGTAAACAAGGATTGATAATAATCGAGGAAAGCAGAATCCAGATATTAGACATATCTCGCCTGAAAAGCAGAATTTATTGATTTTGGAAAGGAGAACGCATTACATGTTAGCCATTAAATTAAAAACAGAAAAGATTAATGTGTCAGGAATAGCTGCTCTGGCGTTCGTGTTCATTATATCATCTTCGTATGCCTTTGCTTCCCAGTCTACCATTACAGAGGCCGAAGGGTATGCCTGCATGGGTGAAGACAGGTCAAGGAGACAAACTGAACTTGCTGCGCTGGAAGCTGCAAAGAGAAACGCAATAGAGTTTGCGTCGACCTATATGACAAGCGAAACCCATGTCAAGGACTTTGAGCTTGAGAAGGATCTGGTATCTGCATATGCAAATGCCACAGTGAAAGTCATTAAGGAACTCGAGAAGAGCTGGTACAAAGATGCAAACGCAGGAAATTGCTTCAAGGTAAAAATTAAGGCCGAGGTAATACCTGATGAAAAGGCAATGGATAAAGTTTCTAAAAGAAAGGATGTTGCCGACGATCCATCTGCCCCGCTACATGTTAAGGTCTGGACGGATAAAAATGAATATGAGCGTGGGGATAAAATGAGGATTTACATAAAAGGCAACAAACCTTTCTATGCATGTGTCATATACAAAGATGCTGCAGGGGAAATGGTTCAGCTCCTGCCCAATCCATACAGAAATGAAAACTATTTTCAGGGCGGAGTTGTCTATGAAATTCCGTCGGGCAATGACAAATTTGATCTGGAGATAAGCCCTCCATTCGGCGAGGAAAATATATCCGTATATGCGAGCACATCACCGCTGGGAGATATAGACCTTCACTCTCAAGGGGGAGTCTATTTTGTCAAGACAAAGGCAAAAGACATCGGCGCAAGAACAAGAGGAATAACACTAACCGGAAAATCAAACGATAAAAGCGGCTATGCCTCCGAGTTTTATGAGAATAAGGCTGAAGTCAAAACAAGGTCTGCGAAATAAGTTTGAAGAAATAGAAGTAGATACAAGGAGGCGTCATGATAAAACGGATTATATTTTTGGTTCTTATGTTCGTTGTTTTTTCAGGAGAAACTCAGGCTGCTGTCGAGATTGAGCCAACCCCGTCGATTAAGCATATTATCGTATATCCTGACAGCGCTATGATAAAGAAACAGGCGGTTTTCCCCGTAAAAAAGGGGCAGAATATTATCAGAATTTCCGGCATCACTCCCAATATGGTTGACGCCTCAATACAGACAAGCATTAAGGGCGGCGCAGGTGTCAAGATAGCCGATGTAAAGGTTGAAAAAACATATCTTGCGAAACTAACTCATGAAAAGACCAAAAAGCTGAAAGAGCGTCTTGAAAAGCTGGAAGAGCTTATAAAGACGAATACGAATGAGATAACGGTTTTGAACAGTTCCACCGACTATTTAAAAAAGGTCGCCCCGTTCCCGCAAAATCAGAAGATAACCACCTCAGAGATTGATGCGCATGTCAAGTTTTTTACCAGGTCTTTATCGGAAAATTACGAAAAGATAGCAAAAGCGGAAGTCAAACTAAAAAAGGTGCTGGAAGAAAAAAAGGCTGTAGAAAGTGAATTGAGAGGTCAGGGTTCTTCAGTGGATGAAAGCAAACGCATTGTTATATATCTATTTTCGCATGATGACGGCGAAAAAATAACAATGATTTTTTCCTACATAGTAAGCCGGGCTGGCTGGTTTCCTCAGTATGACCTTCGGGCAGACTCAGGCGCAAATATTGCCATAGATTGTTTTGCCACGATAAAACAGTCAACAGGTGAAGACTGGAAGGGTGTTGATATGGAAATATCCACGGCAAAGCCGTTTGTCTATGGCACGCCGCCGGTTCTTTCTTCGTGGTTCGTTGATATTTATCAGCCAAGGCCGGTAATGTATAAATCCGCTCGCATGAAAGGATTTGAAGATGCCGATAAAATGCCGTCTAAATCTATGATCACGCCGGAAAAGGTCTATGAGCAGCCACAGGTAAAGGCTGAGGCTAGCTCCTTTAGTTTTGTGCTGCCAAGAAAAGTTGACGTGCCTTCTGATAATCAGCCACACAAAATCATGATAGCATCTGCGAGCAAAGAATATAAATTTAATTATTATGCGGTACCAAGGCTTTCAAAATATTCATACCTCCAGGCTGATCTTAAGAACCCCTTCCGGTTTCCTCTTATGAAAGGCCGGACGAACATATTTCTTGATAACAGGCTTGTTGGTTCAGCATATCTTAAGAAAACAATGCTGCCGGATGAAGATATTACGCTCTCCCTTGGGGTTGACGAAGGGATAAAGGTGGAGAAAAAGCTTGTCAAAAAATTTACCGAATCTGCAGGCGCTTTTATCAAGGAAACAAGGGTGACTTATGAATTTGCGATCGACATTTTCAATGCCAAAGACAGGGAAATAAACCTCACAGTGAAAGATAACATTCCAGTGTCACAAAACGAAAAGATAAAGATTGAAATTGAATCTCCCCAAAAAGACGAGGCAAAGATTTCCGATAACGGCATAATTGCCTGGGATTTAAAACTTGCCGGGGGCGAAAAAAAGAGTCTTAATATAAAGTTTCGAGTAGCGTATCCGAAAAATCTAAGAATCACAGGGCTTGAGTAATTCAGGTTATAGTCGAAAAAAACGTGGAGTCGCAATAGGCATAAACAAATACAAAAACCCTGCCCTTAATCTCAACTACGCAGAGCCGGATGCCAGAGGCATAGTTGACTTCTTCAAACAGAAAGGCAGGGGACTCTTTAAAAATGTTACGCTTATTGACATTTACAATGAACAGGCGACAAAACAAGGCATAACCTCAAAACTGAAACAACTACAGAACACACAACTACAGGATGCGGTATTGATATACCTTGCAGGACATGGAGAAAGCTTGGGAGATATGGTATTTCATTCCCCATGAGGTTACCTATCCTGAAAGAGAGGAAGAGGTAAAGACAAAGGGAATATCGTCAGAAGAACTTTCAGGATATATAAAAGACATAAAAGCGCAAAAGATACTCATACTGATAGATGCATGTAAATCAGGCGCGGTGATGATTGCATTCAGGGGATTTGAGGACAGAAAGGCGCTCTCGCAGCTTTCAAGGTCAACCGGTGTTCATATAATAGCAGCGTCCACAAAAGACCAGTTTGCGGCAGAGGTGAAGGAACTTGGACACGGAGTGTTTACCTATACCCTTCTTGAGGGACTGAAAGGCAAGGCATTGGGTAGCGGTGAAACAGTTACAGTCCGAAAGCTGATGGGATATGTGGAAGAACATTTGCCTGATATCACAAAAAAATACAAGCAGGAGGCACAGTATCCAGTAGTGGATTCAAGGGGAATGGATTTTCCGTTAGTGATCGTGAAATAAGAAAAGGCAGGATGAACAGTGATAAGAATAAAAAAATAAGCTAAAGAAATGAAATGAATATGAGGATATTTCTTTTTACGGCGGTACTGTTTATGACCACAATATCGCTCTCTCGTTTTAATAGTGTAGATGCAGGGATTGAATTTAAACAAAAGATTTATGCTTCAGGATTCGGCGCATATTTGGAATTTGGTGAATTCAAATTGCAAGTGCACCACGAGCAGCCTTAGCCGTTTATAGATTAGTGAGGAAGAAATGAACGAAAAAGAAGATACAGAAGAGAAAAGGGTTTCAAGATTTGTTAGGATTTCTTTTATTATTAGTCTTCTAACTATTCTATCCTGTCCGTTTTACTATGCGGTATGGAAGGGTTGGTGTTTTTGCGATACTTTAATAATTTCTGGAATAATATTCTTTTTAATTTTCATACTTTCTGCAGTTATTATGGGATCCGTAGCAAGAAGAAAGACAAGAAAATTGAAAGATCAGGATGGAAATACTCCATTTAAAACAATGACAAGATACTGTATTGAAGTTCCATTGCTTTTTGGTTTTTTCTTTCTTTTAGGTCTTTTTGCTCTTCCAACAGGAGAGGGCAATCAAAGATTATTGAGAAGTAAAGAAGAATTTAGTAAAATTAAATCAATAGGAAATGAAGTTGAGGAGTATATCTCTAAAGAAAATCAATATCCTGATAATCTTAAAATTTTACAAGATTCTTCAATAGATTTAACAAAATATAAATATTTCATAAAAAAGAAAAATAGCAAGAGATATTTTGTAATAGAATTTACCAGACCCCAGAATCTTTTTTATAAAGATGATAAGAAAATAATCTCCTGTATAAAACCATGCAAGAAGATCGTATATATTCAGAAGGAAGGATTGATTATTTCACAATAAATATGAAAGGGAGAGTAATAGTGAAACAACATGAGATCTTATGAGGTAAAAACGAAGGGGAAAAAGAATGATTACAAACAAAACCGTTAAGATTTCTTCTTTATTGCTTATTTCTTTTTTGATCTTTTCTACCATTTCTTTTGCCGGAAGCGGACAGGAGGCAGAAAGGCTTTGGGAGTACGGCGATAAATCATACGAGGCCGGGAAATATCAAGAAGCCCTATCTTATTTTGAAAAATCTCTTTCAATAAGCCGGAGACTCGATAATCTTGAGGGAATTGGCGCCAATCTAAATAGTATCGGTCTTGTTTACTGGTCCCTTGGTCAACATCTAAGGGCGATTAGTTACTATGAGAAATCATTAAAAATAGACAGAAAGCTTAACAATAAGCAGTATATCGCTTTTGATCTGAACAATATTGGTGAAGCTTATCGCGGTCTCGGACAGTATGACAAAGCGTTCAATTATCATAAGAATGCATTGAAAATAAGGGAACAGCTCAATATTCCACAGGATATAGCAGAGAGCCTGAATAACACAGGCATGGCACACTATTCTCTCGGTTGCTATGATAAAGCCCTTAGTTACTATGAGAAGGCTTTGAATATACAGAAGCAACTTGGTGACCAGCGTTACATAGCGTATACCTTGAATAACATAGGGGAATGTTTCTTCTATCTTGGCTGGTATGAAAAAGCTCTAACTTGCCTTGAAGACTCTTTGAGAATAAGAAGACATCTTAATATGCCCCAGGATATAGCATTGGCATTAAATAATATTGGGGGTGTTTACGGGGATCTTGGCCAGTACGAAAAGGCACTCAATTACCATGAGGAAGCCCTGAAAATATATCAACAACTAAATATGCCATATGACACAGCCTTAATCTTGAATAATATTGGTGATCTTTATCGTATTCTCGGACAATATAAAAAGGCGCTGAATTATAACAAAAAGTCCCTTAGGATTAGAAAGCAACTCAAGATTCCTGAGGATATAGCTCAAAGTATGGATAATATCGGTCTTATTTATCTTGCTCTGGGAGATTACAAAAAGGCGGAAAAACTTTTTATCGAGGCTGAGATAGAACAGGCAAAGACATCGATTTGGAGAGGAAATATAGGATTAGTGGAGGTGTACCTTGCTACAGATAGATACGAAGATTCAATTAAACTGCTTAAAAGAATGACACCACGATGGAATGATACTGACCCGTACCGATTTCAGTGTCATTCCCTGCACGGTCTTACATTAAAAGGCATGGGAATGCTAAAAGAGGCATCATATGAATTTCTTAAAGCGGTTAACATAATCGAAGAAATGAGACAGAATGTTAAAGGAGAAAAATCGCAATTTCTCGGCGCCGGTGAAAGAATCAGAGCATACAAAGGGCTTTTCTCAACCCTTTCTGAAAGGACAATAAAAGAAAAAGACGAAGACAAAAAATTCAGCGCTTATGGTAAAAATTCAGCATCCGCCGCTTTTTATTTTTCGGAAATGACAAAGGCAAGAACGCTCCTTGAGG
>CAYYMU010000012.1:0-23091 GCA_964472445.1 uncultured Desulfobacteraceae bacterium | reverse complement strand
CCTGAAAATTGGACAATGAACCCATAATTATACGTAATCGTATTTAAGAATACTTTTACTTAGCAATTAAAAAATGAATACAAATACCTTTTCAAACAGGCCGAGGAAGCAGACAGGCATTGTCGTGACATTCTGTCTTGCCGCCCTGCTTATGACATATATCAGCTACGAGCTTCCGCGGCTTCTGCCCGGGGACTTTGTGACCGCCATGTACGGCAGTTCCAATGTCTCACTGACAGAAAAGCAGGAAACGGAACTCAAGGCATATTACACCGAAAAGCAGGGATTTCTGCCCTACCTTATAAGGATTTTAAGGCTCGACTGGGGATACTCATATGCATTTCTCACGCCGGTATCAGCCCTTTTCTTCAGCGCTCTTCCCTGGACGCTTCTTCTCATGGGCACTGCCCATATAATATCCACTATCTTAGGTTTTACAGGGGGAGTGGAGGCTGCCTGGCGTCACGGCAGCAGGTTTGAGAAAGGCATGGTTGGAGGGATGACCCTGCTTGAGGGAATACCTGAAATCTGTTCCGGCGTAATACTTCTGGTGATTTTTGCATTACATCTTCAATGGTTCCCCGCGTCAGGGGCTGAAACCGCGTATACTGAAATGGCCTTTTTTGAAAGGCTCGTCGATGTGGGCCATCATCTCTTTCTGCCCCTTTTAACGCTTATCCTCGCGTATGTGCCTGGAAATTTCTTTTTGACCAGAAACAGCATGATAATGGTAATAAAGGAACAATTTATTATGACTGCCAGGGCAAAGGGCATACCACCGCTCAAAATACGGTATAAACACGCTGCCAGAAACGCGCTTCTGCCCGTTGTGACTCGATTCGGCCTCAGGATCGCCTTCATGATAACGGGTGTCCTTGTGGTGGAGAGGATCAACTCCTACCCGGGCCTTGGGACACTTCTCTTCAACGCCATACAGGCTCGTGACCTGCCCGTGATTCAGGCTGTGGTATTGGCATCTTCCCTGATAGTACTTGCTGTAATACTGGGAATGGAATACGTCTACCGGATAATCGACCCGAGGATTGAATAATGCACATTAACCTGCGACACTATTTATTCCATAATCCCCTGTTTGTTTCAGGTCTTCTTCTGGCCCTGATTTTCGGGGCAGTAGGTTTGTTCGGGCCTTTAATTGCACCATACGACCCCTGGGACATGTCCTTTTCACCAATATCTTCGCCCTCAGCTGCACATATTCTGGGTGTAAACGACGGGGGGCAGGATATCTTTTCAGAACTTCTCTTTGCAGTAAGAAACACAATGGTCTTCGGACTTTTGAGTGGAATGGCCGCCCTCGTTATGGGGGTACTGGCAGGAGCAGCAGCAGGCTGGTTCGGGGGCATTATTGACTCTCTGCTTATGAGGTTCGCGGACATTCTCCTTGCCATACCGGCTGTAATGATCCTTATACTTGCGGCAGCCCTTTTCAGGCCATCACCGGCAACACTGGCGATAATACTTTCCGGGCTCATGTGGCCCACCATAGCCAAAGCAATCCGAGCCCAGACGCTCTCACTTAAAAACAGCCTGCACATAAAGGCTGCCAGGCAGATGGGGGGAGGAAACTTTTATATTCTCATTCGTCACCTTCTTCCAGAATTATACCCGCTCTACCTGATAGGTTTTACCGCAAAAGCCAGGATGGCCATGTTTATGGAGGCATCTCTGGCATTCCTCGGGCTGTTCGATCCGTCTCGCAAGTCGCTTGGAATGATGATCAGTTATTCCATTAAATTTTATTATATGGATATCTGGTGGAACTGGATATTTCCACCCATAATCTGTCTCTCTTGTCTGATAATGACAGCGACATTTCTGGCTATAAGCCTTGAAAGGGCGCTGGATCCCCGTTTGAGAGAGACACTTTCAGGAAGGAAAGCATGAGCCTGATTATTAAAAATATAAGTGTGGTTTACATGAACGGCGGTCATGGCATTCAGGCGCTGGAACAGGTGAGCTTTGAAATACAACCGGGACAGTGCTTTGCCCTGGTGGGAGAATCAGGATCAGGCAAAACCACGCTCGGAAAGGCATGTCTTGGCCTTCTTCCTGAAAACGCCGATAAAGAAGGTGAAATACTCCTTGGCGGAAAAAAAATAGACTATTCAGACGAACAGGCACTTAACCGGCTTAGATGGGAAAAGCTTTCCATGGTTTTTCAGGACGGTGCATCGAGTCTTGACCCAATCTATACGGTACTGGATCAGGTGGCTGAGCCTTTTTTACAGCACAGGGATTCAGGCAAGAAAGAAGCGATAAAGTTAGCTGCCACGGCCCTCGAGGAAATGGGCCTTTCAAGCAGGCATCACCGAAAATACCCTCACCAGCTGAGCGGTGGGCAAATTCAGCGCTGTCTTATCGCCATGGCAACCATACTGGATCCGGAGGTGATTATCCTCGATGAACCCACATCCGCCCTTGATGTCCTTAGCAAGGGTTTTGTTGCGGAGGTCATAAGAAATGCGACAGATAGAGGGAAATCAATACTTCTCATAACCCATGACCTTGAATTTGCTGTCCGGAATTCAGACCAGATGGCAGTCCTCTACCTGGGCCAGATCATGGAAACGCTTCCCTCTGCCGAGATGCTATCGAATCCCCTGCACCCCTATACAATGGCCATAGGAAGATCATTTCCCTCTATGGATACCGCAAGAGACCTGGGCGGAATAAGGGGTGACGCCTTTTACAGACTCATACACCAGCATGGCCACAAAGGCCGGGAGCAATATAAACATTCGCACATAAACGCGCCTGAATCAGCACACAAAGACGGACACGCTCCGCCCACAGGATGCCTTTTTTATGACAGGTGCACACAGGCTACAGAAAAATGCAGAAATGGCCTTGTGGAAAGCGAAGAAGTTGAAACCCACCGGGTCAGGTGCCTCAGAAAAGGTATCGTGGATATCCTGAGCCTCGAGAATGTATCAAAAAATTACGGTGATATAACTGCCCTGAAGCCGCTTGATTTTATACTCAAGGCAGGGGAACTTGTCTCCATAGTAGGAGAAACAGGATCAGGCAAGACCACTCTGGCTATGACAGCGGCAGGTATCATAAAACCTGACAATGGAAAGCGAGTATTTGAAGGTAAGGATATGGATGCATGGATTAAACGAGACTTTAAAGACTTTTCAAAAAGGATAGGTGTAATATATCAAAACCCGGCTGAATCCATAAGTCACAGATTTTCTGTTTTTGACGCAGTAGCCGAACCCTTCAGAATCCATGACATTGCTTCTGACCTGGATAAAATCAAAGAGCTTGTAAAAAAGGCTTTGTCAGAGGTTCATCTTTCAACAGATGATTCTTTTCTCGGCCGTTACCCCCACGAGCTTAACATGGGGGCGCTGCAGCGGGTCTGCATTGCGAGAGCTCTTGCCCTCTCCCCTTCCCTTCTGATAGCGGACGAGCCTACAAGCTCTCTTGATCCAAGCGTTCAGGCAAAGGTTCTTAAACTGCTTTTGCATCTCCAGATAGAAAAAGGCCTTACCACCCTCCTTGTAAGTCACGACATCGGTCTTGCCAGAAAGGTGAGTGACAGAATCGCGGTAATGCTTAAAGGAAGGATCGTAGAGCTTGGAAGGGCTTCACTAATACTCTCCCGCCCCGTGCATCCCTACACCAGGCTTCTGATTGAAAGTGCGGCAGGAGAATGTAAAAAAAGTACTGCTCATCTGCATCAGTCAGAAAACAGTGAAGGATGCGCCTTTTACCCTTTTTGTCCTGAAAGGCAAAAGATCTGCCAAAGGGAAGAACCTGTTATGAAACATTCAAATCAAAGGGATGTGGCCTGCCACTTTTCAGCCGCCATCTCGAGACCTTTGAGAAATGTTTAATTTTGATCAAGTTATAGGAATACATTGAGTATTTCGAGGCTTAAAATTTGAGCCTGAAGCAGTAATTGGGCAAAAGAGGGTGTTTTGCAAAGGTCTCTTTAAGCGCACAAAACACGCAGGGTTTAATTTCCCATAGCTTTCAGCGGAGCAGTTTATTATACTTGACTATATAAAACTATCGAATTATAAATATTATTACATGCGGGGGTGCCTTAAAGCAGGCTGAGAAAATACCCTTTGGACCTGATCTGGATTATACCAGCGTAGGAAGCAGAAATTTGTTGGTGCTTTTTTTACAGGCCATATCCCGCACAAGAGGATATCGGCCTTTTTTTGTTTTACCAATAGCACAAACTACTGTGCCTGTTTTTTATAAGGAATAAACTATGTTTTTAAAAAGAGTTTTAACTATAGCAGGTTCTGACTCTGGCGGCGGAGCCGGAATTCAGGCAGATTTAAAGACAATAACTGTTCTTGGCGGATTTGGCATGAGCGTAATAACTGCTCTAACAGCTCAAAATACTCTTGGTGTGCAGGGAATTTACCTGATCCCGGAAAATTTTGTGGAAAAACAGTTTGATTCTGTAGCAACCGACATAGGAATCGATGCCGCTAAGACCGGAATGCTTCCCAGTTCCGGAATAATTAAAAAAACAGCCGAATTAGTAATGAAATACAAAATAGAAATGCTTGTTGTAGATCCGGTTATGGTAGCCAAGGGAGGAGCTCCTCTGATAGCACATAGCGCCAAGGAAGCCATAAGAAAAGAACTCTTACCTCTGGCCTTTGTTATTACTCCCAACATTCCTGAAGCTGAAATTCTTTCAAAAATCAAAATATCTTCTATTGAGGATATGAAAAAGTCAGCACAGATTATATACAGCCTGGGAGCAAAAAATGTTGTTGTCAAAGGCGGCCATCTTAGCGGAGATGCCGTTGATATTCTCTATGACGGTAAAGAATTTTATGAGTTTGTTTCAGAAAGGATAGATACAAAAAACTCTCATGGCACAGGCTGCACATATTCAGCTGCAATTGCCACATTTCTTGCAAGCAGGCAATCTGTTCCTGAAGCAGTAAAAAAAGCTAAAGCATATATTACAGATGCCTTAAAGTTTTCCCTGTGCCTTGGCAGCGGACATGGGCCGACAAATCATATGGCTCCGGTTATGCGGGAAAGCCGGCGCTATAAGTGCATATTTGATCTTAAACAAGCTGTTGAAAAGATAACGTCTGGAAAATGCGGAAATATAATCCCTGAAGTACAGTCAAATTTTGGTTATGCCGTGCCATATGCACAGAACACTGACGATGTGGCAGCCATCCCCGGAAGAATTATCAGAATAGGAAAAGACGCTTGCACACTCAGAGAACCTGTATTCGGCGCATCAAAACATATTGCGAACATGATCCTGACAGCGATGGAATACAATGACAAATACCGCTGTGCAATGAATATAAAGTTTTCCGAACATATAATCAATATATGCAAAAACCTGGGGTATGTGATTGATCACTTTGACAGAACTGAGGAACCTGAAGAGATAAAGGCTAAAGAGGGTTCTTCTCTTAAATGGGGAACAGATTCCGTTTTTTCAAGGCAGGATGTAATTCCTGATATAATCTTTGACAGAGGTGATGTTGGGAAGGAACCAATGATCAGGGTTTTTGGAAAACACCCTGATGAGGTTGCAAACAAGGTTCTGGCAATATCTAAAAAACTAAAATAAACCGGGAGGTAGAAGAAATTATGGAGTTAAGTGAAGTTACAATAACAAAAGCAATAATTGAACGCTTTTCACAAAAATTTCTGGAATATACTGAGGTTGAGACAGCCATAGTGGGAGCAGGCCCTTCAGGACTGGTAGCCGCATATTTTCTTGCAAAAGCAGGCAAAAAAGTTGCGATATTTGAACGCAAATTGAGCATAGGCGGCGGAATGTGGGGCGGCGGAATGATGTTTAATGAAATAGTGGTTCAGGAAGAAGGTAAGGAAATGCTCGATGTGTTTGATATAGAAACCAGAGAATATCAGCCCGGCTATTATACGGCAGATGCTGTTGAAGCAGTCACAACAATCTGCTCATATGCAACCAAGGCAGGAGCAAAGGTATTTAACTGTATGAGCGTAGAAGATGTTATGATTCGTGAAAACCGGGTAATCGGCCTTGTCGTTAACTGGTCGCCTGTGGAGATGACGGGCATGCATGTTGACCCGCTCACCATAACATCAAAAAATATTATCGATGCCACAGGTCATCCCACTGAAGTTCTTCATTTAATTGCAAAAAAAGCAGATGTGCAATTAAGCACAGACAATGGAAAAATACACGGCGAACGTTCACTCTGGGCTGACAAGGCCGAAAGACTTACCATTGAAAATACAAAAAAGATATGCCCTGGAGTATATGTAACAGGAATGTCTGCAAACGCAGCATTTGGAGGCCCAAGAATGGGACCTGTTTTCGGTGGAATGCTTCTCTCAGGCAAAAAAGTCGCAGAACTTATTATTGCAGAAGGTTAGGAATATAATCATTAAAAACGTAACGACTCAGACGGACAGGCTGAAAGCCTTCAGCCTAATAGCCTAAAAAGTTACCTAAGAGGTGTTAAAATATGACTCAAATAGAAACAGCGCGCAAAAATATAACGTCAGAAGAAATGAAGATATGCGCTGAACGCGAAGGAGTAGAGCCGGAATTTATCCGCAAAGGCGTTGAAGATGGCAATATTGTGGTGATAAGAAATTCCAGACATACTTCGATTCTGCCTCTTGCCATAGGCAAGGGACTGAGGACAAAGGTAAACGCAAATATCGGAACATCAAAAGATCGTACTGATATTGATTTGGAACTGAAAAAAGTCAGTGTATCAATAGCAGCAAAAGCCGACACAATAATGGATCTTTCCACCGGCGGCGATATCAGAGCAATAAGGCAGGAAATAATCAGGGAATCTTCTTTGCCCATAGGAACCGTTCCAATCTATCAGGCAGCAGTCCAGATGCTTTCTTCTAAAAAGGCTATTGTTGAGATGAGCGCAGATGATATGTTCAAAGCCATAGAAGAAAACTGTGAAGACGGAGTAGATTTTATTACTGTACATTGTGGTGTAACAAAAAGAAGTGTGGAATGTCTTAATAAACAGAAACGTCATCTCGGTATTGTCAGCAGGGGCGGAACAATTTTATCAAGATGGATGCAATACAACAATAAAGAAAATCCCCTTTATGAACAATTTGACAGACTCCTTGAAACAGCTGAAAAATATGATGTGGTCTTAAGCCTTGGTGACGGGTTAAGGCCGGGATGTATTGCCGATGCAACAGACAGGGGGCAAATTGAAGAACTGATCCTTCTTGGAGAACTTACAAAAAGAGCAAGGGCCTGCGGGGTTCAGGTGATGATAGAAGGGCCCGGCCATGTTCCAATAAAAGAAATTGAAGCCAATGTAAAACTTGAAAAAAGTCTTTGCAATGAAGCCCCTTTTTATGTGCTTGGCCCCATTCCAACAGATATAGCCCCTGGTTACGATCATATTACAGCCGCTGTAGGAGGAGCCATAGCCGCATCTGCCGGCGCTGATTTTCTCTGTTATGTTACTCCTGCAGAACATCTGAGACTTCCAAATTTAGATGATGTAAAAGATGGAATCATAGCGTCCAGAATCGCGGCTCACATAGCAGATATTGCCAAGGGAGTACCCGGCTCATTTGAAAAGGATTTGCTCATGGCAAAATACAGAGATGAATTTAACTGGGAAGGACAGATAAGACTTTCCATTGATCCCTCAAAAACCGAGTCGTTTCTTGAAAAAAGTGAAAGTGCCGGTGAGGAAGGGTGTACCATGTGCGGCGAGTTCTGTGCGATTAAATTAGGTAAAACAAAAAAATAGAAGGGTCTCAAATTTCGCAACCATTTTATTTAAGAACTCATGTTATTAACTTAAATACTTTTATATTAATAACACGAAGAACACGAAGGGTTTTTTTATCTTCGATTCCTTCGTGCCCTTCGTGGTGAAAACATCGCTGTACTCTCCTTAGAATCTTCATTAAGTTAATGGCACAAAATTTGAGTCATCAGGATTCAAAAAATTTAAGGGTTCGAGTGACACGAATATGCTTACGGATCTTAAGGGCCAGATTGAACAAATTACATATTCAGACGAAGAAAGCGGTTTTACCATTGCAAAGGTAAATGCCGATGGAAACCGTGATCTGGTAACTGTTGTTGGAAATCTCATGTCGCCGTCGCCCGGCGCTGTTCTTAAAATGGAAGGCGAATGGATAAACCACCCCAGATACGGCAGACAGTTTAAGGTAATTAATTATAAGACAGCCGTTCCTGCAAGTGTTTATGGAATTAAAAAATATTTAGGTTCAGGACTTATTAAGGGACTTGGCCCGGTCATGGCCGGCCGCATTGTAGAAAAGTTCGGCACAAAAACGCTTGATGTTATCGAAAAGAAAATTGAAAAACTGGGCGAGGTGGAAGGTGTTGGGGAAAAACGCATTGCCATGATCAGGCATGCCTGGGATGCACATAAAGAGATCAGGGATCTTATGCTTTTTCTTCAGACTTATGGAGTCGGCACAGGCTATGGCGTAAAAATCTTTAAGCAATACAAAAACAGATCCATAGAAGTAGTTAAAAAAAACCCCTATCGACTTGCCACAGACATCTCAGGCATAGGTTTTACAACAGCCGACAGTATTGCCCGGAAACTCGGATTTTCCAAAAACTCTGAATTAAGAGCCGGAGCAGGCGTTCTTTATGTGCTAAGCCAGCTTGCAGACAGAGGACATGTCTATTACCCCTATGAAATGCTTGTAATTGAATGCGTCAAAATTCTTCAGGTAAGCAGAGATGTTGTATTAAAAGCCATTGATGCTGAGGCGCTAAAAAACAAAATAATTATTGAGGATATTAATGAACAGACCAAAGAATTAAACACACACAACAAGGCTGTTTATCTGTCTAAATTTCACTTCTGCGAAACCAGAGTCGCTTTTTTATTCAAAAGACTTATATGTCCGCACAAATCAACCCCGGACATTAAATTTGATGATGCATTAAAATGGGTACAGAAACATCTTAATGTTACTCTTGCAGAAAATCAGACGGCTGCAGTAAGAGCCAGTCTTGAAAACAAGGTAATTATTATTACAGGCGGGCCTGGAACAGGCAAAACAACAATTATAAATGCTATAATAAAGATTTTTTCCACGCTTAAAACAAGAATAATGTTAGCTGCGCCTACAGGCAGGGCAGCAAAACAGATGAACGAAACTACCGGCCACAGCGCTGCCACTATCCACAGATTGCTTAAATTCAACGTTCAGAAAGGTGGTTTTCAAAAAAACGATAAAAACCCTTTAAAGTGCGATCTTCTGGTTGTTGATGAAGCGTCTATGATAGACACAATTCTAATGCACCATCTTTTAAAGGCAATCCCAGTCCATGCAACCCTTATCCTTGTCGGCGATGTTAATCAGCTTCCTTCTGTTGGGCCGGGAAATGTTTTAAGTGATATTATTAAATCCAGAGTTGTTCCTGTTATAGAACTTAATGAAATTTTCCGCCAGTCAAGGGAAAGCCGGATTATTGTAAATGCTCACAATATTAACAGAGGAATTGTTCCAGACATCAAAACACAGGATTCACCTGAATTAAAAAAAGACTTTTATTTCATAGAACAAAAAGACCCTGAAAAAGTACTTGAAATTATTGTTGAGCTTGTCAAAGAGCGTATTCCGAGGCGTTTCGGATTTGATCCAATTGAAGATATTCAGGTTTTAACCCCTATGCATAAAGGCATCATAGGGGCAGAAAATCTAAACACCCGGCTGCAGAAAGCTCTCAATCCCGGTAAAAATACTGTAATATGCGGCATCAAAAGTTTTACAGTCAACGACAAGGTAATGCAGATTAAAAATAATTATGAAAAAGATGTTTTTAATGGAGATATTGGCAGGGTGGTCAGTATTTCCACTGTAGAAAAAGAAGTGATTGTATCTTTTGACGGTCGCAAGGTAATATACTGTTTTACAGATCTTGATGAGATTGTTTTAGCTTATGCTGTGTCTGTCCATAAATCACAGGGTTCTGAATATCCGGCAGTGGTAATTCCTGTCATGACCCAGCATTATATTCTATTGCAGCGTAATCTGATTTACACCGCAGTAACCAGGGGTATAAAGCTCGTTGTAATGGTAGGCACAGGCAAAGCGCTGACTATCGGGATAAACAATAATAAAACTCAAAAAAGATTTACAAATTTAACTTATCGATTATTATGAAGAAAGGATTCAAGGGGTCAAGGGGTCAAGTTTGGCGATTAGCTTTTAGCTATTAGTCAAACTATATCAACTGACCCTTTTCTCCAACTAAATCGGAGAAAAACCATAAACAATCACCCACCACGCCCATATGACGTGGTTTGATGAAGACCCCTCGAAGGGGTAAAAGCATCGCGATTTCGGCAGATTGCAATCCAATATCAAGGACGTAGCCGTCAACTTAAAAGGCTATAAACATCGAACGTCCAACATCGAATTTTGAATAAAGTATTCTGACAATTTATAACCTGGCGGAGCGAAGCGATTTCATCATTCGATGTTTACCCGCCTTCGGCGGCGCCAGAGGCGACCAGGGTTCATCTTTTAATTTGTTCTTTCTCTTTTTGATACTATTGAGTATATTTATTCTCGCCGGAATGGTAAAACCTTTCAGGATCGCTCGGGCATAGCCCGAGGTTTAATTAAAAGCAATTATACGAACGCACATTTCATAACAGCTAACAGCTTAACGTAAGTATTATGTCAATTAAATTGCAAAATAAGGACAACTATCTTATTGGCGTTATTTCCGATACGCATGGCTACCTGCATCCTTTGGCGACCGAACTTTTCACAAAGGTAGATTTGATAATTCATGCAGGCGATATTAACAAGCCCGAGGTTCTTTCATCTTTGCAGGAAACAGCGCCTGTTGTTGCGGTTCGAGGGAATATGGACTTTGGAACATGGGCTCTTAAGCTGCCTGAAACAGAAATAGTCGAGATCGGCAACATGCTTGTGCATGTAATTCACAATTTGCAAAGGCTTGACATTGATCCGTATGCCGCTGATTTTAATGTTGTTATAAGCGGCCACACTCACGAGCCCTGTGTTGTTGATAAGAAAGGGGTGCTGTTTCTGAATCCAGGAAGCGCGACTCTGCCAAAATATTCTGCACCTTCTGCAGCCCTGCTGCATATTAACAAACATTCTGTGCATGCCGAAATTGTAGAGCTTGCAAAGACAAAAAGGGATTTTTTTAAGAATCTTTTTGATTAAGCTCCAGAAGCTGTGAACTATCCATAATGCCAAGGTATTTAAAAATCTTAAAAATTGTCCTGGAATTGTTAAGTGTATATAAGTGAATGCCTCTAACACCATTGCTGACAAGATCACGCAGTTGCTCTGCAGCCCAGCAAATGCCTGTTTTTTCAAAATCTTCATCATTTTCAGCCCGCGCAACAGATCTTAAAAGACCGGCAGGAAAATGAGCGCCCGCGGCCAGATCTGCCATGCGAATCATTCCCCTGCGGGTTGTAATGGGCATAATACCGGCAATAACAGGAACATGAATGCCTGCCAGTTCACATCTTTCACAAAAATCATAGAAATCATGATTATCAAAAAACATCTGTGTGACTATATAGTCGGCTCCGGCATCGACTTTTGCCTTGAGATATTCCATCTCCTTAAGCCTGTTTTGAGTTAAGGGATGGCCTTCAGGAAACCCGGCAACACCAATAGAAATATACGGATAATCTTTCTTTATAAATGATACAAGATCTGCGGCATAATCAAAACCATTTTCAGGCCGCTTCCATACCTTTTCACCTCTTGGAGGATCTCCCCTCAATGCAAGGATATTTTTGATATTGCTTTTCGCATCTTTCTCAAGAATCAACTTTATTTCATCTTTTGTTGAACCAGCACATGTTAAATGAGAAACCACTGTTAAACCTGTTTTTTTCTGAATCTGATCAACCAGTCTGATTGTATAATCACGCGTAGATCCGCCGGCCCCGTAAGTAACGCTTGCATAGGAAGGTTTAAGCTGCATTAAGTCCGAAACCGCCTCAAAAAGTCTGCCAAATCCATCATCTGTTTTGGGAGGAAAAAATTCAAAACTTAAAGCTGGTCTAACGGAATCAAGTATTTCTTTTACGAGCATTATATGTCCTTTCTCAATATCAGCCACAAAGGCATCAAAATTGCGTTATATTATTGCAGTAAATTTTTTAATAACAAAAAAACCTTAAACAATAAAGATGAATTCGATGATTGCTTCGTGTTCTTGGTGGTAAAAATATCGCAGTACGCTCCATATAACGTTTTCAAGTTAATTTTGTTGAGTTATGATTGCTCAAAAGTTATTCTGGTCTCAAGTGCTGTAGAGCGGCATAATACAGCTTTTTACGAGTTCATCAAATTTGTAGTTTGACTATTAAATATGGGTTACGATATAGACAAGTTCATTTATATTAAAATCAGCCTAATGGAGGTAAAATGAAAATTTCAAGGAGACAGTTTTTCAGCGGTTTTGGAAGTTTTATCGCTGCTTCAGGCCTTTCC
Organism: uncultured Desulfobacteraceae bacterium; assembly: GCA_964472445.1. GTDB lineage: Bacteria > Desulfobacterota > Desulfobacteria > Desulfobacterales > ETH-SRB1 > CAYYMU01. Next base: position 10,599 of record CAYYMU010000012.1, on the reverse strand, counting down.
GGTCTTAAACTCACGAATTCCGCAATCGCAGGTGAGCCGGAAAATGTCAAAAAAGGCAATGCGAGTATCACATGGCTGGGCCATGGCAGTTTTCTCTTTACATCTGTAAGTGGGAAAAAAATACTTCTTGATCCATGGCTCGACACCAACCCGAAGACCCCTAACAAATATAAAGAACCAGGCTGTTTTGGCAACGTTGATTTAATTTTATGGACTCACGGGCATGTTGACCATTTTATGCTTCCAGATGCAAAAAAACTTGTGTCTCAATACAACCCAAAAGTTGTAGCCCCATGGGAACTGAGTTTTTTTATCAAGTCCCAGATACCAGAGGCAAGATGCCAGACCTTTACACTTGGCAATAAGGGTGCTACCGCTGATTTTGACGGCATCAAAATAACCATGACAGAGGCTTTTCATTCTGCAGGAGCCCAGTTAACAGGATTTGAAGGTGTCAATAAATTTGTCGGAGAGGCTGCCGGCTATATCCTTGAATTTGAAAACGGGTTTAAGATATATCATTCAGGGGACACTTCATTAATGGGTGATATGAAACATATTATCGGAGATTATTATAAGCCGGATATGGCTATCCTTCCAATTGGCGGTGTTTTTACCATGGGCCCACGAGAAGCCGCGTTTGCCTGCAAGTTAATTGGCCCGAAATATGTAATTCCAGAGCATTTTGGCACATTTCCTGTTCTTGTCCAGTCTGCTGACGAGTTTGTGAAACATGTAAAAAATCTTGCGCCGGAAACGACGCCAATAGTTATTAATCCTGGAGAAGAACTGAAAGTTTGATGAATTTAACTTTCAAATAGCTCGTTTGGCCTAATTTAATATAAATCGCTGGTTGTTTTATGCTTTTTGCTTTTTAATAAGAATCAAACTTACGAGTTTGTCTTGAACCGCAGAATATCGAACAAAAAATTATAAATATCGAAGTAAGGTATTCTATCATTTTTAATATTTAAAAAAATAGAGCTCTGCGATTTCACACTTCGTCATTCGAAATTCCTTGTTTGATATTCAATATTCAAATAACTCAACTGTATTTTTTACCGGTTATCGCAACCGTTATAATTAAATTAAGACTGATTGCTCAAAAGTCATTCTGGTTTCAAGTGCTGCAAAGGAGCATAATGCAGCTTTTTAAGTGTTCATAAATAATACAGATTATGAAAAAATTATCTTCTATCTATAAAATAGGCCTTTTTCACAAAATAAGTCTTCTGGTTTCATTTATTCTTGTTATTTCCATTACTTTATCCACAGCAATATCCATCAAAAAACAGACCGGCATCATTACCAGAGAGCTGATTGAAAAAAATAAAATTGTTTCCCAGCATCTCGCAGCCAGTGTAAACAGCGCATTCTGGTCTTTAAACTGGCTTTTTGTAGAAAAACAGATACACAAATTAACAGAATTAAAGGATATAACATTTATTGATCTGATTAAGCCGGACGGAGAAGTTTACATGTCGTCCGGCAATAAAATGTGCGATGAAAATTTTTTAACACCTGATATGATGAATACAGAGGAACAGGTTGTAGAAGAGACTCTGTGTCCTGTTACCGGCAAAAACATAAAATTAATCATTACGCCTATTAAGGTAGGCGATTCCAAGTGGATACTGACAACTGGTTTTTCTCTAGAGGAAGTGGAAAAAGCAAAAAAAAGTATCATTATCAATAATATGCTTGTGGGATTTGTTATCTTTTTATTCAGCATACTGGGTTCTTTCTTTTTTACCAGAGGAATAATAAAACCTGCTGAGCAGCTTGCAAAAGGCACAAAGGAAATAGGAAAAGGCAATCTTGATTATAGAATTAATATAAAAAGCCATGATGAAATAGGTGGTTTGGCTGTTTCGTTTAACAAAATGGCTGAAGATTTAAAAAAGACTACTGCCTCACGCGATAGTCTGGCAAAAGAAATTAAAGAACGAAAGCAGGCAGAGAAAGCTCTTCTCGAAAGCGAGGAGAAATTCCGGTCTATTGTTGAAAATTCTCATGCTGGAATATTCATGGTGGATAACTCATACAAATTTATTTATGCTAATAAAAAATTTTGCCGGATATCCGGATATTCTTCAGAAGAAATTATAGGGTCTGATTTCCGAAAGTTACTTGATGAAGAAAACAGGAACCTTGTTGCAAAACGCTATATACAGAGACAAAAAGGAGAAAACGTTCCCTCCAAGTATAAATTCAATCTTATCAGAAAGGACAATGCAAAAAGACGTATGGAAATCAGATCTACGGTAATTATGGGGCCGGATGGAATGCCGCAGACCATATCGCAGATTTTAGACATAACAGACCAGAGACAGCTTGAAGCACAGCTCCAGCGGGCTCAGAAGATGGAGGCTATCGGCACCCTTGCAGGAGGTGTGGCACATGACCTCAATAATGTCTTATCCGGCATTGTAAGTTATCCTGAATTGTTATTAATGAAGCTGCCGGAAGACAGCCCTTTAAGAAAGCCCATTTTAACCATACAGAAATCAGGCCAGAAAGCAGCCGCCATTGTGCAGGACCTGTTGACACTCGCAAGAAGAGGAGTTTCCACAACAGAAGTTGTGGGCCTGAATAATATTATTTCCGACTATCTTAAATCGCCGGAATATAATAAGCTGAGAAGTTTTAATGCTGATATAACACTTGAAACAAAACTTGAAACAAATTTGCTGAATATTATGGGTTCCTCTGTTCATGTCTACAAAACCATAATGAATTTAGTATCTAATGCTGCTGAATCAATGCCTGATGGGGGGGAAATTTTTATATCAACTGAAAATCATTATCTTGACATGCCGGTAAAAGGTTATGAGCATATAAAAGAAGGTGATTATGTTGTCTTTTCAATATCTGATACAGGAACAGGCATTGCTCCGGAAGATATAGAAAAGATATTTGAGCCGTTTTATACTAATAAAAAAATGGGAAGAAGCGGAACAGGATTAGGCATGGCTGTAGTCTGGGGAACTGTAAAAGACCATAATGGATATATTGATATTCAAAGCAGGCAATTGAAAGGAACCACAGTTAAGCTCTATTTCCCGGTAACCAGAATTAATCCAGCCAAAGAAAAAGCAGAATTATCCATTGAAAATTATATGGGTAGAGGAGAAAAAATTCTTGTTGTAGATGATTCGGAGGAACAAAGAAAAATAGCATACAACATGTTAGAGACACTGAATTATTCAGTTGTAACAGTCTCTGGCGGTGAAGAAGCGGTTGATTACATGAGAAACAACTCAGCTGATCTGATGGTTCTGGATATGATTATGGCGCCGGGTATTGACGGTCTTGAAACTTACAGACAGGTTCTAAAAATTCATCCCGGGCAAAAAGCAATAATAGCAAGCGGATTTTCCGAAACAGACCGTGTCAAAGAAGCTCAAAGACTCGGCGCCGGAGCTTATGTAAAAAAACCCTATATGCTGGAACAGATTGCACTGGCTGTAAAAGCTGAATTAGAAAAAAAATAACTGCTCACTTTTGATGCGACCAGAGAGGATCATCTCCGAATCTTTTAAACCACCATTCCTGATCATCAATATATTTCTCGATTTCCTCTTCGGCAAAAGAGTATTTATAATTGTTACAGTAGGTGCTTATTGTTTTATATGCTTCGATTATTTTTTTTGTATTTTCCTCGCAGGCTTTCCTGTTTTCTCTGTTTTTATCAGGATGCCATATCTTGATTAATCTTTTATAATTATCTTTTATCTGTTGCATAGTTGCGCATTCAGACAATTCCAGAATTTTTCTTGCCTCAGTAATTATTTCGTATTTAGTCTTCATATTAATTCGCTTTAAATAAAATTCAAAACATCAGTTGGCCGATTGATCACCTTAAGAGCGCCATTTTTTCGCAATTCTTCCTCAGAACGAAAACCCCACAATGCGCCAACAGGAAACATGCCGGCCCTTACAGCGGTGAGCATGTCAATACCGCTGTCTCCAAGATACAGGAACTCACATGGCAATATATTCATACTGCGTGCTATCTCACATGCTCCCTTTGGATCAGGCTTAAGTGGAATTATGTTGCTGTGGCCCTGGACAATTGCAAATTTCCATTTGGGGAAAAATTCCTTGACGCAGAGTTTTGTGAAGTCATGGGGTTTGTTTGAAAGCACAGTCATCTTAATATTTTTATCAACAAGAGCATCCAGCATTTCAGGCACTTCTTTGTAGGGCATTGTCTTTTCTTTCCATCTGTATTCATATTCTTTTATAAATGCCTTTAGACAATCTGCTTTTAGATCATCGTCCTGTCTGTCATCTGGTAATGCGCGCGAAACGAGCATAGCCGAGCCACTGCCGACAAAGTTACGATATGCTTCAATACTGTGGGTTGGAAAGCCTTTTATCTGCAAAACGCTATTGCATGAATCAGCAAGATCCTCAAGGGTATCAAGAAGAGTTCCATCCAGATCAAAAATTACAGCCTTGTAGTTCATACGCTATTTTACCCAAACCTGTTGTTAAAAAGTTTTTTTCACTAATTCCTTACTTATTTAAAACAAAACATCATACCTGATGGTATCGTAAAAAGTCAAATTCATCGGGTATCAGGTATTAAAATTGCCTGAATCAGCGAAATTAAATTTTTAATGTTGAATTTTCAAGTAAAATTCAATTAAATAATGGTTAAGGGTGATATCGGACTTTCAAATAACTAAAGCATAACTCAACAAAATTAACCTGAAAATGTTATATGGAGCGTAATGCGATATTTTTACCACGAAGAACACGAAGCAATCGAAGATAAAGAAAAAAATCCTTCGTGTTCTTCGTGGTTATCAATAATGATGAGCTCTTAAAAAGTAATATTTGTTCGCTCTATGAACATTTTTGGGATTTCCAAAACTGCTCAATGTCGCTTACAAATGATTTTTAAGAGGATATCAAAAAGGAAAAATCCATAAAAAACATGCTGATTAAAACTGTTACAGGACTTTTTTTAATATATATTGTTTACTGCTGTGTTCTTTTTTTTATGCAGAAACAAATTATGTTCCCAAGCCATAGAATAGAAATGCCATCAGATGCGGGATATAATATTGCCGGTATGGAAAAAATATGGCTGCAGACAGACAGCGGAAAAATAGAAACATGGTTTCTGCCACCTGAAACCAGGCAGCCTTCACCTGCGATTATCTTTGCGCATGGGAATGCTGAATTAATCGACATGTGGCCTGAAACATTAAAAAGGTTCACAAAACTTGGAATCGGGGTTTTGCTTGTTGAATATCCAGGTTATGGAAGATCAGAAGGATCCTCTTCACAGAGCAGCGTTTCCAAAACGCTTGCTGCGGCATATGACATGCTTGTTGAGCGCAAGGATGTTGATGATTCAAAAATTATTCTCTGGGGCCGTTCAATCGGCGGAGGCGCCATATGCTCTCTGGCAGCGCAACGTCCTTCAGCCATGCTTATACTTATGTCAACATTTATTAATATAAGATCACTTACAAAAAAATACCTGTTCCCCGGCTTTATTGCGCCGGATTTATTTAACAATCTTGCTGTTGTTCGCTCATACAAAGGGCCGGTTCTAATAGTTCACGGAAAAAATGATGAGCTTATCCCCTATAAGCACGGTCTTAAACTATATAAGGCAGCTAAGCAGGGAACATTGCTTACCTATAACTGCGGTCATAATGACTGTCCTTCAGACTGGGACAAATTTTTACAGGATATTGAACCAGTCCTTCATAAGGCAGGGCTGATATAATTATCTCAGTTTTCACACCCTTAATTTTTGCTTTGTTGGCAGTTCATTGATTTATTGAAATCCCAAATATCAAATTGCAAAACTCCAAGACAAAGCCATCTATCTCTGACCCGGCCCAAAGAACCAAGTTTTTCAGGACAAAATAAACAGCCGATTAGCCTATTTGTTATTTATTGTCAATATCAATTATTCTTAGTAAGTATTAGCCGTTGCTATTTGATGTTAATCATTATATGGGTATATATTAACTCAAACGCCGTGTACTACAAGTCGGGGATTAAAGCTCGCTCACGATTTATGTGTTCGCAAAAAGTCGATCAGGGTAAAATCAGCTTTCCTGCCAACAAGTTCTTTGCGAGGTGGCGCATTAAAGCCCTTTTTTTGTCTGTTATGGTAATTGCTTGGAAGGATAGATAGATTATTAAAAAAATATTGACATATATTAACCCATTAAATATAAACCATAAAAACGGTTACTCAGAAGAACCCGGCAGCAAGTTACGGGGAATGCTATCGCTATTGCAGCTATGAGACCTTTTTTTAATGCGGGTATCTTTAGGCCATACAGGGGTTTCAATAAAAAGGGGAAATAAAATATGAAACAGTTACTCTTAACGAAAGAAGTGGCCCAGCTTCTGAATATTAACGAAAAGATGGTATACAGTCTTGTTGCTGAAAAGAGTCTTCCGGCAACAAAGATCACAGGCAAGTGGCTCTTTCCCCGACACCTGGTAGAACAATGGATTGAAACCAACACCATCAACTATCCAGCACCATCAAAATCTCTTCCCCCTTATGAGGGATTACTGATAATAACGGGAAGCAATGATCTTCTCCTTGAAAAAACCATTTCCCTTTTCAACAGCATGTATACCAACCATCTGGCTGTTTTTGGAAACCTCGGCAGCATGGGAGGTTTGAGAGCGTTGCGGCAAAATCTCTGCCATATGGCATCAAGCCACCTTCTCCAGGACAATGAAACAGAATACAATTTTGATTTCGCCACCAAAGAGCTTGATAAAATGCCTGCTGTGGTCAATTTTTGTAAACGTGAGCAGGGCATACTTGTGCAAAAAGGAAATCCAAAAAAAATCAAAAGCATTGCCGACCTTGCCAGGCAGGGGATAAAAATAGTCAACCGGCCTCTCAGCACAGGAACACGTCTTTTATTTGACAGGGAATTAAACAATGCTGGAATCAAGGGGGAAAAGATTGAAGGATACTATAACGAGCTGAATCGGCATATGGATGTTGGCCTTGAAATATTAGCCGGCCGCGCCGATGCCGGCCCCTGTATTAAGCCGGTAGCCTCTCTTCTTGACCTTGAATTTATACCTGTTCGCTGGGAACGTTATGATCTTCTCATCACAAAGGAGCGTTTTTTTGATAAAGGGGTGCAGCTTTTCCTTGGTCTGCTCCAGGAATCCGCCTTTTATGATCTGACTAAAATGTTTGAAGGTTATGATGTAAGCATAAGCGGTAAAGTAGTTTTCCAACAAGAAACTTAACAAAAAAACGACCGTTAACAGTTTTAGGTTCCCAGTTCATGGTTAGAGAACGTATCTTCTCAATAAGTCCGGACGGATAATTTCAGGTTGATTCTCAGTCCGCAGGTGTTTATTTGCCACGAAATATACGAAGTCATTGTTTTTTTATTGAATTTCTTCGTGGCCTTCGTGATTTTCGTGGTGAAACAATTTAAAAAATTATTAGAAAACTGGATAACACAAAAAAACATTTTAGATCTGAACCCTGAAATTTGAATTTTTACAAAAGGAGATTTTAATGAAACTATTACTACATAAAACTATTCTTATTACAGCTCTTATTGCCTTTGTCGGTATATTCTTTGCGTCAATTGCTTCGGCTAAAGAAAAAGTTACGATATTTCATGCAGGCAGTTTAACAGTCCCGTTTGCAAAGATAGAAAAGGCATTTGAAGCAAAATATCCAGATATAGATATTCTACGCGAGGCAGGAGGCAGCACAAAGATGGCGCGTATGATTTCAGAGCTTCATAAGCCGGCTGACATCATGGCTTCCGCTGACTTTAAAGTAATAGACAAAGCGCTTATTCCTGATAATGCTGCATGGAATATTCGTTTTGCAACAAATCAGCTGGTTCTTTGTTATACAGACAAAAGCCGTTTTGCAAAAGAAATTAATGCTGAAAACTGGCCTGAAATCCTTTCCCGCAAAGGGGTTATATGGGGACATTCCGACCCTAATTTAGACCCATGCGGCTACCGGAGCGTCATGGTGCTTCAATTAGCTGAAAAGTTTTATGGTCAATCCGGGCTCTATGACAAATTAATCGCAAATCGCCCGAAAGAGAATATAAGACCAAAATCTGTAGAGCTTATTGCTCTGCTTAAAACAGGCAATATGGATTATGCCTGGGAATATCTTTCTGTGGCTGTTCAACATGATCTGAAATATATCACTCTTAACGACCATATGAATCTTGGCAACTATAAATATGATCCATTTTATGCGCTGGCAAAGGTCAAAGTTACCGGCAAAAAACCCGGAACATGGCTTACCAGAACAGGTAAATCCTGTACCTATGGCATAACCATGATTAAAAACAGCTCTAACCCAAAAGGAGCAGTTCTTTTTCTTGAATATCTTCTGGATCCAAACAAAGGGTTAAAAATTTTGAAAGATATGGGACAGCCGCCCTTTGTACCTTGCCGCGTGTCCTCGGAAAATGCTTTAAATATGCTTCCAAAGCCATTAAAAAAGCTGGTAGAAGTTAAAAATTAAAACAAAAAAATAAATTGAAAAACTATCGCGAAAACACGGAAGAAAATTTAGCAACTGAATTTCCAGATCTTATTTCGTGTTTTCGTACTTTCGTGTTTTCGCGATTAATGTTAATTTTTGTTTAGATACTAATCATTTATTTGCCCATATGATAACTAAAAAACATACTGATCCGTTTATATGGCTTGCCATCTCATGCAGCATTATTATCATTGCCTTTATTCTTTTCCCCTTGCTTGAGATGGTAGTCCAGCCTTCTTTTGCGGATTTGAAAGAAGCGATAACAGACAAGGATGTATTTAATGCCATCAAGCTTAGCCTTTATACTTCGTTGATGGCAGCTCTGATATCATTTATATTCGGGACTCCACTTGCATATCTTCTTGCCAGAAAAGATTTTATCGGTAAAAAATTAGTAGAAAGTATTATTGATCTGCCGATTATGATACCGCATCCGGTTGTGGGAATTGCAATTTTAAGCATAGCCGGCAAAAATCACTGGCTTGGTCAGATAATGTCTTCAATCGGCATAAGGTTAATGGGAAGTGTTACAGGAATAATAGTTGTTCTGACATTTGTAGGCATTCCCTTTTACATTAACAGCGCAAAGGCTGGATTTGAAGCTGTGCCTGCGCGGCTCGAACATGTTTCCCGCAGTCTTGGAGCATCTGTAACAAGCTCTTTTTTCAGAGTAACATTTCCCCTTGCCTGGAGAAGTATGGTTGTTGGCATAATTATGTGTACAGCGCGCGCTGTAAGTGAATTTGGCGCTGTGGTAATTGTTGCATATCATCCCATGATTGCGCCGGTAATGATATACGAACGGTTTACAGCTTACGGCCTTAAATATTCACAACCGGTTGCCGTATGGCTGATTGTAGTTTGTTTGTTTCTTTTTCTTCTGCTCCGGGTTTTCTCAATTAAAAAGAAAAATTTAATATGATCCAATTAAAGAATTTAAATGTAAAACTGCCTGGCTTTTCTTTGCAGCAGATCAATATATCAATTGAACAGGGCGAGTTTTTTACCTTGCTTGGCCCTACAGGAGCAGGAAAATCAGTTGTTCTTGAATCAGCAATCGGCATAATCCCGATCACAAATGGACGCGTTATAATAAACAACAAAGATGTTACAAATCTTCCTTCTGAAAAAAGGGGTATGGGAATTGTTTATCAGGATTTTGCCCTGTTCCCTCATTTAACAGTATACGAAAATATTACATACGGCCTTAGATATCACAGGATAAACGGAAAAGAGCCTGGTAAAAATCTAACCTTTATTATTAAGCGGCTTTCGCTTGAGCATCTTTTAAAAAGATCTATAGCAAACTTAAGCGGAGGCGAAAAACAAAGAGTAGCCCTGGCCAGGGCGCTTGCTGTTGATCCTTCAGTACTTCTTCTTGACGAACCGCTTTCAGCCCTGGATCCGAATTTTCGAGAAGAGATCAGAGAAATAATTAAAAACCTGCATATTGAAACAGGCATTACAGTTCTTATGGTTACACACGATTTTACAGAAGCACATTTTCTTGCAAATAATACTGCAGTAATCAATAACGGAAAAATTGAGCAGACAGGCTCGATATCAGAAGTCTTCCACCATCCAACCACACCTTTTGTTGCTGAATTTGTCGGCATGAAAAATATTTTTCCAGCCACATTCAACAAAAACACAGCGCAAATAAATAACCTTGTCATTCATACAAACACAAACAGCAACGGGTCAAACAAGCATATCGCTATCAGGCCTGAAAATATCCATATCAGCAAAACCAAAGAATCTGCAAACAAACCCAACCTGTTTGAAGGGACTGTGTCAAGAATATTAAACCAGGGCTTTTACTGTGATGTTGCCATAAAAACCAAAGGTATAAAATTTGCCTCAATTGTTCCTACAAATGTAATAATGAACCTGAAGCTTACACCAAACCAAAAAATTAATATGTGGTTTGATCCAGATAATGTTCATGCCTTTTAAGGGATCAGCAATCCCGGGGTTTGTTTTCTAAAAACCTTATCACCGCCTTTAACATTCTTTCGCTCTGCTATATCTTTTTCTTCCTTTCACTCGAATCCTTGAATCCT
>CAYYMU010000011.1:0-23639 GCA_964472445.1 uncultured Desulfobacteraceae bacterium | reverse complement strand
TAAAAGCGGTACAACAACGCCATACACTCAGATGGGCAGAGTCATGCGGTTTGAACTTTTACCAAGTTTTGTGTTTAATCGCCTTTTACAAATGGCCGATCACCCTGCCCACTGGTGATGCCGAAGCTTCAATTGAAAGATAATAATGCAGGAAAAGTTTGCAGACTATCAAGAGGCTGCTAAAGAAATTGATGGGCTTTCTTCAGAAGGGTTCTTTGGTGAAAGCTCTAAAGCATTAACCCTAAGCAGTATGCAGTTGGGGATGTCCATTGAATTATTGGTTTACAAGCAATTTGCAATGTATGCTTATCCCATCCATTTGCAACTTATAATGTGATGTCCCTTATGGCGTACGTCCCTTATGGCGTAAAGTGTTTATCTTCAAACCACAATATGCAGGTGAAATATTTAGCATGGCACCATATGCGGTTGGATTGCTTGTATTTTGTGGGTTTCCGGCACTTGACAATAAATAACGAACGTGTATTATAAAACCATCTTCACGATATCATCTATATTCTATTTTTTGTCTATCTTAGAGCTTTGGTCTTCTGTCTTCAATAAGGAGCAAGAGTGGATGCATCAACTATAATTCTCGGATTTACAGGTTCTATAGGTAGTGGATGTAGTTATATTGCAGAATTTTTGCCTCATGTAACAGATACTCCATATAAAACATATAAGTTGTCTGATATTATTAGAGATGAACTTAAACGGGAAGGTTGCAAAAAGCCAACAGTTAGCGATTTGCAAGATAAGGGGAACGAACTTAGGAGAAAACATCGAGGTTCCTATCTGGCACATAAAATAATTGAAGAAATAGAAAAGGAGACAAAAAAACCCGAGGCAATAATTATCGATGGCATTAAAAATGAAGCTGAAATTAAAATATTACGTCAATTTCCCTATTTTTTTCTTTTTTCAGTTCACTCTACAATCCAAAATAGAGAAAAAAGATGTCTTGATATTAAGAGATTTGATTCTACTGAAGAATTCGAAAAAATAGATGCAAGGGACCGTTTTGAAAAAGATGATAGTTACGGGCAGCAAGTAAAAAGATGTAATTATTTATCCGATATTATCATTCTTAATGATAAACTAATAACAAATATTGATACGGTTGGTAAAAAAAAATTTATCCAAAATATATACAATAAATTTGTGTCGCCAATTGAAAAACTATCGAAAGGTAAGCCTTCACCATCATCTTTCCCAACTGCCGATGAACTTTGCATGACAATTGCCTACGCACAAAGCAGAATGTCAAGTTGTCTGAAAAGAAAGGTTGGAGCTATTGTTGCCAAAAATATTAAATCTTATACTACAGGGGAAAAAAAGGCGGGTGTGGTTACATCATTACCTATTATCATTTCATCTGGGTATAATGAGGTTCCGCTTGGCTCCTACAAATGTGTTTATCACCCAAAATTTGAGAAGTGTTATAGGGACTATTTGCAAGAAGAACATGCTAAGAAAATTTTATTTTGTCCCAATTGCGGCACAGAATTAGATATTAAAACTAAATGCCCCCATTGTGGGGTTGAAACAATTGGATTTAAAAAGTATTGCACAAAAACCCAAAAAGAAATTGAAGATGAATTCAAGTGCCCTAATTGTAGCAAACAGGTGTTTAAGGAATTTCTGCCCGGCGAAAAAGAAACACCAGGCAAACTTCTTGATATGTGTCGCGCTCTTCATGCAGAGGAGACTGCAATTTTAAATCTTACAAGAAATGGTAATGTCCCAAGCGACAACATGACTCTTTATGTTACAACGCAGCCATGTAACTTATGTGCTAATAAGATTGTTTCAGCGGGTATAAAAAATGTAGTTTTTGACGAACCTTACCCAATGGAAGAATCTATCGAAATTTTAAAAGCTGGAAATGTTAAAACACATAAATTTGAAGGCGTAAAAAGTTCAGCATATTTTAGATTATATTAATAAAAAGGGGAGTTGTAAAAATGGAAAATGACAGCAACAAGACGATTGAAATTGTATTAAATGCAAATTCAGATCATATTCCTTGCGAAGAGTCAAACCCTTCTTTGTTATCAACCAAAAGGATAGAAACAAATAGAGAGGCTGAAGATTATATAATTTTAACTAAAAATATGCCTTTCACGATTAAGGCATATTAAGATTTTTTGTGCGTTTAGTGTTTTATTTTATATGCCCAGAGGTAATGCTTCGGGTATATAAAATAACCCTCCAAAACTAAAGTTTTTTAATTCAAGAAAATCACGATGTCCCAGATTAATTCGGTGAATTCAAATTGCAAGTGCACCATTAATAGCACCGTAAATAATTTCATGAGGCGTCTGGCAATTGAGACATTTTCTTGGCCTGTGATTTAACCTTCTTACCATAAATGCAAGATCTTTGCTGGTTATATTTTTAATGTTTAATTAAAACTTCTTTTGGTACACGTGGCAATATGGTTGCTGTTTTTTATTGTCGTAGTAATCCTGATGGTAACCTTCAGCTTTCCAAAAGCTACCTGAAGGAAGTACTTTTGTTACGATTTTATATCCTTTGGTTTTGAGTATATCTATTAATAATCTTGGTGACGCCCTTTAGTTTTTCAGTTTTAGGGGGTGGATATGACTCTAAATTTTTAAACTTGTAAAAGCCAAGCCTTAGGGGACTAAAAAGATAATAAATTGACTTATATATTAATCTGATATATAAAATTTTGAATTATTTTTGATCTGATTTTGACGTGAAAAAAGGATGATCAGTTGACAAGCCATTGCATTACAGAAAAATAAAGCCCCATTTCTTCAGACATATGAAGGATGGGGCTTTTTGCTTATGCAGGCTTGAGATCGTATTGTATTTATTGTAATATCATAATGTTAGATAAATTACAAAAAAAGTACTATACGGCAAAACAGCCGCATATTAGAAATAGGGGGCATTTTAGCCGCATTTCACATTTCAATATAAACCAAAGGTGAATACTAATACGTTGTATTGTTTATATTTTTTAACTTTGTGGCGCCTAATAGCCGTAATTAACTACGGCTATTAGGCCGTCTAATCTATGTTATCTTAATGGAAATGAATTATGGATTCCCCTTCTAAAGAGGTTCTATGAACAGGATTTTTCTCCCATTACGGTCGAATTGTGGCTGGTTTGTTGACGAGACATTTCGATTGGAATTTGAGAGAAGGCTGAAAAATTGTGTTGTAATCTATGACGAAATCATTATTCAGGATGGGAGATACATCTATAGGGGAGGAAAAACTGGGAATTTTGACCTTTTCTTACCATCTAATCAATCCTGTAGAGATAGGCGAGAACATATAAATTGTGAAACAGGTAAAGAATTTGGCGTTACCCTTGGTGGTAAAAAAATAATCTGGGGTACTGCGGAAGCCGCCTATGAAACCGACTTTTATCCTTTCGTTTATGAGGCTGGAATGGTCGATAAGGAATACATAAAATGGATACCAGTAGACCTTCCGGACGAAGCAAAAAACACTCCAAAAGAAATAGCCAAGTTAGATATTGAGGATCGTGCGTTAAAACAGCACCTCCCCCCAACTTATTATCAACAAAAAAATATTCTTGAATCGCTATATTTTGATGCTTTCTTATCATTCCACCTGAATCTTCCATTCTTAACCGATTATCGGATGACCCCAATTATTCATTGGAAAAACAAACAAGTTGGAATGCACTTTGATAAAACTGTTGAAGATATCCTTTTGTCTTGCTGCATTAGCGTTGGATTTCCAGACTTTAGTTCGTTACCATGGGAAAAGGTTATTAAGATTCGTGAATCTCGTGCCGGGCAAGATTTTAGAAAAATGGTTGGACAAGTATCGTCGGTAGTAAAAGATAGTTATCGGGACACAGAAAATAAAATAGAGCGTGAGCTTTTGGTACAGCGGGTTCTTTCGCAGGAGCTTGTTCGCCAACTTCGTGCAAAACTACCAAAGGCTCAAACGGCCTTTTTTAATCTCGGTCTTAACCTAATTCCATGCGGAGGCGGTGTTGTTTTGGGCGGCGGAAAGGACCTAAAAGATTTGATCGATAAAAGAAATAGTTGGGTATCTCTCATAGAACTTCAACCTAAACAAAAAAGATAATCATGCTCTTGCAGCGGATCGCAAAAAGGCCGCGCCCGCTGAAAAGCGCCGTTATACCGGCATTCGGCAAACGGTAACCTGATACGTGTCCACGCATAAATATCAACGAGGTTAACTGAGTGAAAAATTGCTTCGGATTAGTACCAGTTCACATAAGGGAAACCCTAAAAGACCTGCGTGTTCCCTTAGTTATATTGGTGGCTCTTTTTGCCTTAGCGATCTTCCTTTATTTTACAGATCTCTTCCCTGGCGTCTGGGACACAGATATATTCGGGAACTTGGCTACGGAATTGGCTGGGGTCCTCCTCACATTTTTTTTACTGGGATTATACATAAGTCATAGAGAGAGGAGACAGACCGATCATAGACGCCGGATCGCACTCAGGTCGCTGTCTCTCGCGTTGCGCCGCCATGTCGGAACTCTATTCAGCATGTTCAAGGCAACGTTTACAGAAGCGCCAGATGACCCCCAACGTCAGGTTGAACCCAAAGATTTTTTTGATGAAAGGTTTTACAATACTATTGTCTATCTGGATTTCTCGGCAAAGGCACCTGCCATCCACGAAATGAGCTGGGGCAAATACCTCGCCTTGAGTTTTGAGGATTTTACCAACCGTCTTGAGAGAGCCCTCGACATATTTGGTGTGGGGTTATTCCCGGGTGACCTTGATCTGCTGGAGCTACTTGTTAATAGCCCTTATGCCAGAATGTTCACTATGAATTCATCTGTTCCGCTGACAGGTGCTCCTGCGATGATGCTTCTTAGCATTGAAGATGGTGGAAGTATTACGTTTGTATCTACTAAATCTAAGGAATATTTAGATCGAAATATGAGAGGCTATCACGAAGCCCTCATGAAACTTATCGATATCGTGAACGAGTCGCTTCACGACACAGACCAAGAATCGATAATGGTCGTGCAACATTGGGAGCAACATGTAGCGCCAGTAGTTGGCTCTGCGCGTGGCAAAATTATGCAGCCAACATGACAGGAGGATATAGGATTGTCCCAAAGTACTCTGGGCGTCCCCAAAGTACTCGGCCTTCGACCCGCCGCAGGCGGTGCGAATATCAGGAGGTTAACCATGAAATGCTGGATAAAACTGATTTTTGGTATGATTTTTCTCTTTCTTACAAGCTGTGTAGGACTGCAACCAATCGCAGATGTAGATCGCACATTTGAAAGAATAGTTGAAGCTCCGGGCTATTCCAAAGAACAAATTTTTAATGGCACGAAGATCTGGATCGCCGAAAACTTCAGATCTGCCAAAGCTGTTCTTGAGTACGAAAACAAAGATGCCGGGACGCTCATCGGCAACGGCACAATCCCATACCCGTGTAGCGGACTGGAGTGCATAGCTAAGGCTGACTGGAAAGTGCCTTTTACGATGCGAGTCGATATAAAAGATCAGAGATTCCGCCTGACGTTCAGTAATCTGCACCTCTCATGGCCACCTTCTTATAATAGAACATATGGAGCGCAACATGGACATGATGGACCAATCAGAACCCAAAGCGATCTTGATACCATCAGACCTGAACTTTTGAAGTTCGGAGACCAACTTCTGGCTTCATTCGGGAAAGATAAGGGTAAAAGTGACTGGTAACGATTTTACGAATTTCAACAAAAAAAAGGTGAATTCAAGTTGCAAGTGCACCATTAATAGCACCGTAAATAATTTCATGCGGGCAGTTGGGGGCATCTATTGGATTATTGGTTTACAAGCAATTGAATGTAAAAAAGGTCAAGGCTGCCCTTGACCCATGTTGTTTAATTGGTCAAGATCCAAGAAGGTATTGAAGTTTAAGAATAAAGAAAAAACCAGAAAAATATTAAAACAACAGAAAATAGATTGCTCATGGGTCAAAGGCAGACTTGACCCCTTATCTTTTCTATATTGTAAAAAAGGCGATTTAGACGCCGAGATTTGCAATGGAATAAAAGGCAATATTCGGGCCGTCTCAGTCGCCAGAGACATTCTCTCCGGTTTAAGTCATTTACATGCAGAGAATCTTCTTCATAGAGATCTAAAGGCTCAAAATATCCTAATTTCAGATGACTCCAAGGCGATAATTGGTGATTTCGGTTCTGTTAAAATGATACCTGAAGGGGACTCCACGGTACCAGGTTCAGGTCATTCATTAAATTATACTCCTCCAGAATCGATTTCATCTGGAATGTTTGGTGTGCCTGGTGATCTATATCAGGTTGGTGTGGTCTTTTTTCAGATCCTTGGTGGAAAATTCCCATATGAAGAATCTGCATGGCTCAATAAATTCGATCTCAAAAAGTATAGAAAAATGCCTGATGAAATTGACCGACAATTATTTGCAGCCGAATGCATCAAAAAGAAAATCTGCCGAGGGCAAATTGTTGACACATCGACCTTGCCCCCTTGGGTTTGCATGCCCCTTCGCCGCACCAGTTCCAAAGCTTGTAATGTTCAACCACCAAAAAGATATCAATCCTGTTCTGAGTTTCTATCTCGGTTAAATTCAATACGTGGCCAAATACATGATTGGAAAATTATAGATGGATACCCTTTAAGACAGGGCGATTGTAAATATAGAATCCTCTTTGATAATAAAAAATTACAGTATTATGTTCAAAAAGACAAAGGGTCTGGCTGGAGAAAAGACAATTCATTTAAAGACTTGCCTTTACGGGAGATAGTTTCTGGAATTGAAAAGCACCGCTAAGCGGGTAGCCAGGGGTTTTATCCCCCCAGCCCCCACACCACCCGGCATGCGGGTCCGCACCGGGCGTTTCACAAAGTTTATCGGGCCGTCACCTCAGGTAAAGTCCCGTAAAGTCCTCGGCGCTTAAACTATGAAGTTATTTTTGTATGAGTCCTTAAGCAATCGGTTTCAAAGGACACCGAGTGGTATGTTCCCAAGGTCCCCTGTTCTTCAAAACTCAAATCCCATATTAATAGATTGACTGAATAATATTGATAACGCATCGAAAAGATAACAAATCAATTTGACCTAGATATTTACATAATATATACTGTTTTTGATTAATTTAGGTCTGTTTTTTGAACCTCAAACAGGAGGATCGTGTGACCCGTCATTGTGTTACAAGTGTTACAAAAAAATAAAGCCCCATTTCTTCAGACATATGAAGGATGGGGCTTTTTGCTTATGCAGGCTTGAGATCGTATTGTATTTTTTGTAATATCATGACGTTATCTAATTTACAAAAAAAGTAATATACGGCAAAACAGTCGCATAGTAGAAATAGGCGGTATTTTAGCTGCATTTCACATTTCAATATAAAACAAAGGCGAATACTAATACGTTGTATTGTTTATATTTTTTAACTTTGTTGCGGAAAACAGCCGTAATTAACTACGGCTATTAGGCCGTCTAATCTATGTTATACAATGAATGAAAAATACACAAAAGCATATGAAATTCCTACTCAATCATTACAGACGTTAGAAATTTCTGTTCACCTTAATGATCTACAAGAAATTACAAATTTTCTTGAAAGCCGTGGTTTATCAATAAAAAACACCAGGTTGTCTAGATATTCAGACTATTTAAAAGCAATATCTGATTCAAAAACATTTGATGAATCTCTATTATTTAAGAATGCAAAAGATGGGCCCTTCAAAAGTAGTACAGATTGGTATCTATATACTTTGCGTGAAGTTCATGAACTTATGTGGATTCATAAAGGCCTTAAAAAGCATATACCAAAAGGAGTAGATGAAAAATTAGAGTTAATCATAAATGGTCAAGATTTCGCCGCTTTAGATTCAAACTCACTCTCACGAAACACTCAATTTGAGTTACGAATAGCAAGTTATTACTGTCAAACAGGCTGCAATGTAGACCTTTCAAGCAAAACAGACATAGTGGCGTTTAACAAAAAATATGCTTTCTATACAGAATGTAAAAGGGTTGGAAGTCCTAAACAACTTGAAAGCAAGCTGTCATATGCAAGCAAGCAATTAAATCAAATGATGCCTCGAAGGGCCTTAGGCCGGGTAGTAAATGGATGCATCGCAGCTGATGTCACTAAAGTCGCATTCGAGCACAATGGATTGACATTTGGAATGACAAATGAACATTCAAGAGATGTAATTCAAGAAAAACTTATAACAATAGCTAATTCCACTAAAGACGTGGCGCTATTTGGCAAAAATAAAAATCTAAATCGATTGTGGTTCCAAATACACATTCCTTCTCAAATTATTTATCCCCCTACATCACTTACGAGATTTTCATCGTATTTTATTTTCAGGGACAACATAGATGGAAAAGGAATAAAAGCAGTAAAAATATTCAAAAGAATGGTCGAAAGCTGTTCAAAAGTTGATGAGCGCAGTTTGCCCCCTGAAAAATTGATAAGGAAAAAGGGTCTTTCTGTGCCAAAAGGTAGCACTTTTTATATCGATGAAGATATGCTAAATCAATATCTTTCGACAGGACAAATGCCTGATAAAGATTCTCATGACATAGTAGCTGAAATCGAGATACAGGGGAAAAAAGAAGAGTTTTCTTTTTTGGAGTTTCAAATGTCAACATTCACTATCAGTGATGAACTAAGAAAAGAGATGTCAGGAGATACACATAATTCAAGGTTCCAAATTATCTTAGGATTGTACCTTCAAAGATATCCGTATGAAGAAAGTTAAAAACTATTAATAATGCGTAGTTGGGGACATCCATTGGATTATTGGTTTACAAGCAATTGAATGTATGAGGTGAATTCAAATTGCAAATGCACCATTAAGAGCCAAAATCAAAGCCTGGATAAAAGGCCAAGTACCTCAAAAAGCCGTGGAGGAAATACAGAGTCTGTTTGAAAATGGTGTGGATATTAAGAAAACACCAGAAGAGAAGAAGCTGGAAGAAAAATTCAAACCTGAAAATTTTGATTTGATAACATGGTTTGTGGTATCTGGTTAAGCTGATATGACCAGCCAACCTTTGTGTTGACAATGTATCTATTTTGTAATACATAGTGTAGTAAACATAGTGTCAGCTTTTTTAAATATTTTATAGGGCAAGGGTTTGAATTATGAGTAAAAACACAAATATAAATATTAGAACGACCGAGGATGTTAAAAAGAATGCAGGGATCATTCTAACTGGTCTCGGATTAAATATGTCTTCGGCTGTTAATCTTTTTTTAAAACAGGTTATCAATCACAGGGGTATTCCGTTTGATTTGCGAATGCCTAACAATGAAACGCTACAGGCTATGGATGACATCGAAAATAGACGTAATCTTGATTCAGCAGATACCGTTGAAGAAATGTTCAAAAAGATTGATGCATGAATTCCAGAAAACTAATATGGACAAAAAGATTTTCTAAAGATGTCAAGCAAGCGAAAAAACGAAACCAGAATTTAGAATTTCTTCAGAAAGTTATTAAAATGCTGCAATCGGGCGACACCCTGCCCCAGGAATGCAAACTTCATCCCTTGAAAGGTAAATACTCAGGTTATATGGAATGTCATATTGAACCTGATTGGTTGTTAATCTGGAAGGCAGACAGCAAAAACGTTTATCTGACACGAACCGGCACACATTCAGACCTTTTTGGATAATATATCCACTATTTTTAGCTAAAAGAAAAGTCATCTAAAAAATGAATTTAAAAACATTTGCCGACACAAATCTTTTTAAAGCAAAAACCTCATTTTTTAAGCAGCTCGATATCCGCTTAAACAGTAGTTCAACTTCATCTTTACCCCTCAAGAATATTTTAAAAAACAAATTCAAACCACAGGATATTTTTGAAAAAGTTTCCGAAGCTTATTTCGTGTTTACCTGCTTAGGCCAAATGCCGGTTCGCTTGGGGCAGGTTGTCGAAATGTTATAATAACAAGAAAATAAGACAATGAATAATAAATTAACAGAAATATTCAAAATTATATCTTTTTATGACGATTATCGGTGGGAATTTTCTCATAACTATAATTTGATTAATTTTTTCAGGAAAGATTTAAAAGCTGATATTAAAATCCTCACACATTGGTTATGCTACATAACTGATAGACAAATGCCCTTCCAACGAATATGGGATATTGGTGGATTTGTATTTTCTGAATTGATATTTGAAATTAAAAAACAGAATTCATTAAACCTATTAAATCCAGAAGATGAAAACTCTTTTGTAAAAAAAGAAGATGACAAAAATAAATACACTTTTATAAGCAAGTCAACAGCAGATAATAATTCCATTTTAGTTCAATATAACGGTATTTTGGAAAATGGAAGGGTGAAATTCAAATCAAGATTTTTCCCATCAGACTACCTATCGATTTTATATACTTTTGTTTTTCTAGAAGATTATGACTTTAGTTTTTCTAAATTCATAAAAGAAGTTTATTGCAAGCATAAGGATAAGAATGATTTTATAAAAAGAATATTGTTCTCATTATATTTGTTGACTTATTACGAAATTGGACAACCAAAAAGTAGTGATTTGAGTAATTTTGCTGATAATATAAAAAAAGCGAATGAACGAAAAAACAGTATAAAAGACATTTTAAATAGCCCCGATAAATTCAACGATGGATATAATACATTTCTCAAAGATAAAGTTTTCAAACAGAAAAGGGCATGGTGTAGTTTAAGAGACTTTTTAAAATCTCCTGAATTTAAACAATGTTTTGAAGTAGCATTAAGCGAGGAATCTTTAAGCGATAATGATTTTAGAAAATTATTTTCCTATGAAGCACTTACTCAATTAGAGTTGCCAGGGGATGTGTGGAATAATAACTCTAAATTCAGAAATTGTATTTTAAAAAATACAGGTTATGAAAAATCAAAAAAAGATTTAAATAAAATTCTAAGAGAATATTTTAATAAAAACCATCAGCATATTATTGGGTATCCTGAACAATTCGATATTACTTTTGATTTCGTCCCAAGAATGTGTGATCTGAACAATTGTGACTTATGTCCAATATACAAAATTAATAATAAAGAAAATAATTTTAACAAGATATGTTTAAAAAATGAAAAAATGTATTGTCCCGTTGTTTTGCTTGGTTGTAATTATAAGAATAATTGTAAAGGCGAAGATAATTGTAAAATAGTATAATCAGGAAGAAATGGGGTCTATAGTTGATCTTCCCAAAATTATTAAGTGTCAATGGCAGATTTAATCCCATTTCTGCGAATTAAAAAGTACAAAAAATCCCCTTCACGAAAAACGGACAGGGGGGTGAATTCAAATTGCAAGTGCACCATGAATAGCATCGTAAATAATTTCATGAGGCGTCTGGTAATTGAGACATTTTCTTGGCCTATGATTTAATTTTTTTACCACAAATGCAATATCTTTGCCGGTTATATTTTTAATGTTTAATTAAAACTTCTTTTGGTACACGTGGCAGTATGGTTGCTGTTTTTTGTTGTCGTAGTAATCCTGATGGTAACCTTCAGCTTTCCAAAAGCTACCTGAAGGAAGTACTTTTGTTACAATTTCATATCCTTTGGTTTTGAGTATATCTATTAACTTGTGAACAATCTTTTTTTCATGATCATTTTCATAAAAAACAGCGGATAGATATTGTCCCCCAATGTCCGGGCCCTGGCCATTGACTTGTGTCGGATCATGAATCTCAAAGAAAAACCTTGTGAGATTTTCATAGCTCACTTTATTTGCGTCATATGTTACTTCGACAACCTCCAAGTGTCCAGTGTCTCCACGAATCACATCTTGATAAGAGGGGTTTGCCATAGAACCTCCCATATAACCTGAGATTGCCGAGATGACTCCCTTTTTATGCTCAAAGAGATACTCTACACCCCAGAAGCAGCCTCCTGCAAAGTAGGCTTTTGCTACGAGAGGCTCTTTTCCATCCGGTACAAATACCATGGAGATTGAATTGACACAATATCTGACATTCTTATCTGTCAGCTTTTCTCCTTCAAAAACATGTCCCAAATGTGCCCCGCAATTTGCACACAATATTTCGGTTCTTATTCCGTCAATATCCTTTTGTTTCCTGACAGCTCCTTTAATTTCATCATCAAAACTTGGCCACCCGCAGGTAGATGTAAACTTATCGTCTGAACTATAAAGTAGTGCATTGCATCGCTTGCAGTAATAAGAACCCTTTTCAGAAAAATCATTATATTCTCCACTGAAAGGCGCCTCCGTGCCTTTATGGACAATGACTCTTTCTTCTTCACTTGAAAGTTTGTTGTAGGATTTCTTATCCATAGCCGGTTCCTCCATGCATGAAATAAGGTTAAACAATACTACTATTGATAACACGATTAGTATATATTTTCGCATGCATTCTCCTGTTATGACACACACTGAATTATTTCAATCAGCCACCACCGGTAGAACTGGTGGTATGAGGAAGGCCCCTAAAAGGGGACATATTAAACAATCTTTAGTGTTCATCGACAGGATTTTTTGGATTTTTTATTTGGATTCCAACCCTTGCCATCTTTAAGCTAAACTTTTGTCGCTATTAGTCCAATTTAGTTCCCTCAAAGAGGGTTGACACTTTTTGCCTTTCTTCAGGAAAGGCAAAAAATATCCTGTATATCCTGTAAATCCTGTCTGATTTATAGTCTCTTATTAAAACCTGAAACGGTGTAACCTTTTCAATTCTCAATTGCCGCACCATATGTTAAAATTTATAAGGTCTTTTTTTGGTTGTCAAACCTTATTATAATAATCAGGTTTTGATCCAGGATTTGACTCCGGAATAGCGATAACCCATCGAAAAAATAAGGAACTAAATTGACTTGTATCTTCCTTTGATATATAAAATTTAAAATTGCCTTTGGTCTGTTTTTGAACCTGAAAAAGGAAAATCAGTTGATCAGATATAGTATTCCAAAAAAATAAAGCCCCATTTTTCATTAAAATGAAAGATGGGGCTTTTTACTTCTCAGCCATGGATCTGAAACCTCGAACTGAAAAAGTGAGCAGGCACAGGGTTTATTGTTAAAAGGAAAAGGTGAAACGGGATATTCTTATGAAAAATGACACAATCATACTACAGAAAATATCTACGTTAAGGCAGTTTTACGACCTTATGGCAAAGACAAGAGATTTGCGTTCGCAGATCGTGAAAAATATTTTTAATAAAAAACCTATGGATTCTGTTTTTTTAGACTCTCTGGTAAATGCGCACACCTCACTTGAAAATATCCCTGTTAAACAGGGAAAAAGAAATCTTGTTATAAGCGATTCTAAAGGCGTGGAAGTCGATTTGACTTATGAAATTACGGAACTGGAAAAAGATATTTTTTATCTTGAAAATGATGAGCAGTCATTTCTAAAGTATATGGAAAAATTGCATATTGATTTTCGCAGGCATGTGGATAATGGCCTGGCAGCATTGCAAAACTTAAAGTTTAACTGCTTTATGACGGATCGCGACGGTACAATAAACAATTACTGCGGCAGGTATCGCTCTTCGGTTCAGTCAATTTACAATTCTGTTTTTCTTACGCGTTTTGCGAAAAACATGACGCAATATCCAATAGTTTTAACCTCTGCGCCTCTTGAGGGACCAGGCATTGTTGACGTAAGTATTAATCTGGAAAAATCTGTTATTTACGCGGCATCAAAGGGCAGGGAATTTATCGATCTTACCGGAAAAAGAAGATACTGTCCTATAGATGAAAAAAAACAGATTATTCTTGATAATCTGAACCAGAGGGTCTCCTGCATGATAAAAGAGCCGGCTTTTGAAAAGTTCTCGCTGATTGGATCAGGACTTCAGTTTAAATTCGGCCAGACTACCATAGCCCGCCAGGATATAAGCGGTTCCATACCCGAAGATGAATCAGATGCTTTTCTGAAAATAATTAATGAAATTGTTTTCGAACTTGATCCTGAAAACAGAAATTTTATTATTGTGGATACCGGCCTTGATATAGAAATAATTTTGACAATTCAGGATAATCAGTCCGGATTTAAGGATTTTGACAAGTCTGATGCAGTAAAGTTTCTTGCAGCACAATTACAGATTGATCTGTCTAAGGGTCCTCATCTTGTATGCGGTGATACCTTTTCTGATATTCCAATGATTGAAGCCTTTATGAATGAAACAGGCAATACATGGTCGGTTTTTGTTACCAGAGATAATGACCTTGCTCAAAGAGTAAAACATATATGTCCGAATTCGGTAATTGTTCCTGAGCCTGACATGCTGGTAACAATTTTGGGTTTATTAACAACAAAGGAGATCTAAATGCCTTTTAGTAAAATCAAAGGGGCGATTTTTGATTTAGACGGAGTTATAACAGGCACGGCACGAGTGCATGCGCTGGCCTGGGAAAGCATGTTTAACGATTTTCTTAAGAAATCTGCAAAAATGGATAATAAGGCTTTTGTCCCGTTTGACAGCAATTCTGATTATCTGCAATACGTTGACGGCAAGCCAAGGCCGGAAGGGGTAAAGAGCTTTTTAGAATCAAGAAATATTGAATTGCCTTTTGGGACGCTTGATGATGGCCCTGAAAGTAAAACTGTCTGCGGGCTGGGAAACAGGAAGAATCTGGATTTCCAGAAAGTACTGCGCAGGGAAGGCCCCGAGGTCTTTAAGACCTCTGTAAACTTTGTAAACAAGCTTAAGAAAAAAGGCATTAAAACAGGAGTGGCATCTTCAAGCTGCAACTGCAGACTTATACTGAAGCTTGGTGGAATAGAGGATCTTTTTGAGACCAGGGTTGACGGAGAGGTTTCACGTGAGCTTGGCCTTAAGGGTAAGCCAGATCCCGACATCTTTGTTACAGCGGCAAAAAATCTTGGACTTATGCCTAATGAGTGCATGGTTATTGAAGATGCAATCTCCGGTGTTCAGGCCGGGCAAAAAGGAAACTTCGGGCTGACACTTGGCATAGCAAGAAGCATTGACGGACAGACTCTATACAGCAATGGAGCGGATATAGTTGTATCCGATCTCGGAGAAATCAGCGTGGCCGAGATAGAAAACTGGTTTAAGCATGGGATTGAAAAGGACGGCTGGAATCTTACCTATAAAGGCTTTAATCCAAAAGAGGAAAAGCTCAGAGAAACTTTATGCACAACTGGAAACGGTTATCTTGGAGTAAGGGGCTGTTTTGAGGGAGAAAGTGAGTCAGATGTTCATTATCCCGGAACCTATATTGCCGGTATATATAACAGGCTTGGCACCAGAATTAATAACAAGATAATTTATAACAATGATTTGGTTAACTGCCCAAACTGGCTTTTGCTTGAATTCAGGATCGGCCCAGGAGATTTTTTCAGCCTCCTTAACATGGAACTGCTTGACTATTCGCAAACACTGAACATGCAGGATGGAGTCATGTCAAGATCGTTTATTTGCAGGGACAGGCTTGGCAGGATTACCAGAATTCATGCTAAAAGGTTTGCGAGCATGGCCAATCCGCATATTTGTACGATAAAATACGAAATTACGCCTTTAAATTATTCAAAAAAGGTTACAGTCCGATCCTCTATAGACGGGAATATAATAAATAAAGGTGTTGAGCGTTACCGAAATCTTAACTCAAAACATTTGTCGCTGGTAAAAAGCGAAAGCACAAAAGATGGGATTTCCCTTCATGTTGAGACTAACCGGTCAAAATACCGGATTGTTATGAACGCAAGGACATGTGTTTACCAAAACCGGAAAAAACTGACGGCACGCAAGAGTATTTTTAAAAACAGAGCAAAGATATCCGAAGAAATTGAGATTGAAATGCAGGCATACACCACATATGCGGTAGAAAAATATGTCAGCGTTTATACTTCATTAGACAGGGGCATCTCAAACATCAAAAAGGCGGGACAAGAGGCTATCGGCAAAATTAAATCATTTAAAGATCTTTATCTGCCCCATGCTAAAAGCTGGAAATCCCTCTGGGATAAAGCTGATATAAGGATTCAGGGTGACAGGTTTGTGCAAAAAACCACGCGTTTGCATATTTATCATTTGCTTGTTACAGCATCTCCCCACAATGTTGGAATTGATGCGGGAATGCCTGCTCGCGGGCTTCATGGCGAGGCATATAGAGGACATATTTTCTGGGATACGCTTTATATTGTGCCTTTTTATAACAGCCGTTTTCCGGAGATTACCCGGTCGCTTCTCATGTACAGATACAAACGCTTAAATGATGCAAAAAAATATGCCGGGCTTAATGGCTACAAGGGCGCAATGTACCCCTGGCAGACCGCAGACACAGGAACAGAGGAAACCCAGAAGGTTCACTTCAACCCGGCAAACGGCAAATGGGGGCCTGATTTAAGCCGCCTTCAGAGGCATGTGTCCATCGCTGTTTTTTATAATGTATGGAAATATATATCTGACACAGATGACAGAAAATTCCTTTTAAATTACGGCGCTGAGATGATGCTTGAAATTGCCTGTTTCTGGTCAAGCATTGCTGTCCTGGACCCTGATACAGACAAATACCATATTAAAGGTGTTATGGGACCTGACGAATTTCATGAAAAAATTCACGGAAGCAATGAAAACGGCCTTAAAGACAATGCATATACAAACATTATGGTGGTATGGCTGCTTGAAAAAGCCCTTGAGCTTGTTGAAAGCCTGCCTGAGAAGGTCTTTGCAAAACTGAAGACAAAGGCGGGTTTCAGCACGGATGAAACAGGAAAGTGGAAGAAAATTGTCGGGAATATGAATATTGTAATGCAGAACAAAAATATTATAAGCCAGTTCAGCGGGTATGAGGAGCTTAAAGAACTGGATTGGGATTATTATAAAAACAAATACAATAATATCAACCGGATGGATCGTATTTTAAAGGCCGAAGGCAGCTCTCCTGATCTATATAAGGTTACAAAACAGGCAGACAGTCTGATGATGTTCTATATTCTCGCGCCTGATGAGGTACAGCGCATTTTGAACCGTCTGGGATATAATGTTGAAGATGCGATACAGTTATTAAAGGAAAACTATAAATATTATGAAAAGAGAACCAGCCACGGCTCAACACTCAGCAAAATTGTTCATGCGGTAATTTCGAGTTATATGGATGAGGAAAGTACAGCATGGGGCTGGTTTATTGAGGCCATGAAAAGCGATATTTTTGATACACAGGGAGGAACCACTGCCGAAGGAATACACACCGGAGTCATGGCAGGCAGTATCGATATTATTATGAGGTATTTTGCGGGAGTAAATCTATCCGGCATAATACCTGAACTAAATCCTCATTTGCCAAAGCACTGGAATAAAGTGGAGTTTGGAATATACCATAGAAAGATCTGGTATGATCTTGAAATAACGCAAACACATGTGAAAGTAAAAACAGGAGAAAAAGAAAAAAAACCGGTTTTAATTAAAATACGCGAAAAACAGATCGGGCTTAATCCGGGCAGGCAAAGAACAGTGAGAATCAAAGACCTTTAAAACTTCAGGAATTGGTTATACGCTACAATTACTCGTTAAAAGCTTAACAATAACTTATAGGATGTCTCGCAACATCCCCTGAAAAAAGAAACTTTAGATCCAACCATTTTTGCCCGTACAGGGAGACCTTTGAAAAATGTAGTCGCAATTTGCGACCAGCTTAAATCGGAAAATAAATGACTTCATCTCCATGTCTGAGAAGAAAGCGATTATTCCTGTTGTATATTGACCCTCTGGATGATCTTAGCCTTTAAGAGCTTATAACATTGTATAATTCGGGCCTGCGATAAGCATATTATTTGGAAGGATTGTTTGCACTTCTTCCATAATACTTCCAAAAATCAATTCTTTAATCAGGCCGTGTCCGTATGCACCAATAACCACAAGGCTGTCATGAGGGATAGAATAAAGATTTTCCCTAAATTTGCCGGTTTTTAAAAAAAGCCATTCTATTTTACCTTCGCTTATTTTAGTGAAAAGATTATTGTCTTCCAATATCTGCCTGTAGTGTTTCTGTGATTTCTTTTTAGCATGGGTAAAAAGCCTGAGAGAACAGCCCGAAACCTCCATGATTTGCATTCCAAGCCTTAAGGCATTGACGGCATTTTTTGAGCCCCCGAAGAATACCGTGATATTATTCCATTTTTTATAGACCGGAGTAGGAATAAGCACTGGAAATGCAGCATTTTCTATAATATTTCTTACCTTGGGGCCAATATAACCCAGGCCGACTTTTGTTGAAAGATCACTAATACTTCGGGGACAACACATAAAACTGAACTGTGTCGGGATATCCGGAAGCGTTGATGCGGTGAAGGCTTCGGGTTTAAGAAAGCCGGGCTCTAATTTTTCTGCTTTAATGATTCCCTCTGCATGTTGCCTGGCTGTTTCTGGTGCCCTTAAAAAACTGTTGTCAAGATCAATTGTTATAACTTTGTTCTGAAAATACATCAAAAACTGACGGTGCTCAGGGATATAGACCTTAAGCGTGGTTTCTGTCTTTTTACAAAAATAGATTGACTGCATAAGGGTTTCACGCCCAAAAGGGGTGTTTCTAAAAACATGCAGCATTGATTTTTTCATAATCATATCCTCCAATACTAAATTTGATGAACTCGTAAAAAGCTGCGCTATACCGCTTTGCGGCACTGGGAACTAAAATAACTTTAAACAATCAGTCTTCAGTTGTGATTAAATTAAAATTAGAAAACTGTTTGAATGTATTAAAAATCGTTAGCAAAGAACCTGTTGATATATTGTTATTAATAAAAGATTAAATCATTAGCACAATTGCTGTTTTTATTATGGCCGGTTCTTTGTTTACGATTTGTTATACATGAGTTTTTTCTGGTTTTAATTTAATTATAACTGTTGCAATAACTGGCAAAAACTACACTTGAGTTATTTGAAAGTCACTAATTTAAATTTCTTCCTGAACCATTAATTCCTTTCGATAGTGGTCAAGAATAGTTGCTTTTGAAATAAGACCTAAAAATTTGTTGTCCTGTACAACCGGCAGACTGAAAGAACCGGTACTTTCAAAAAGATTAAACACTTTGGGAAGGTCGTCATAAACAGATATTGAAAGTACTTTTTTGTCCATAAGCTCCTCTACCAGCACTGAATTATAGAGCACAGGATTGAACAGATATGATCGAACTTTGTCAAGATGAATCATTCCAAGAAAATCGCCTGTTTTCGGGTCTTCTACAGGAAAGTAGTTTCTGTTTGTCTGCTTGACCATTGATATCAGGTCATTTAACTTCATCTCAGGATAAACAACACGGCAGTCCTTTTCAAGAAGCTCTATAATACTTAATTCAGATAAAATTCGTCTGTCAGTACGCGGCCTGACCAGTTCGCCACGTGCGGCAAGCCCACGATGATACACGGAAAATGGTTCAAAATAATGACTCAGCGTGGTGCTGACAACTGAGACTAAAACAACGGAAACAAGCACCTGATAGCTGCCTGTAATTTCAGCTATCAGAAAAATACCGGTCATTGGAGCCTGCATTACACTGCTTATCAGGCCTGCCATGCCTAACAGCGCAAAATAGCTTTCTCCTGCCCACGAAACAGAAGGCAGAACCCCAACAAGAAACCTCTGGTAAAACAGGCCAATAAAACTGCCTATGACCAGGCATGGGGCAAAAAGTCCGCCTGCGCGGCCGCTTCCTACGGTAAGGGAAGTAGCAGCAATCTTTGCAATAATGATAAGCCCAATAATATATAAACCAGGCGGGAACTTTTGTTCAATAATTGTTCTTATAATTTCGTAGCCTTCTCCGAGAACTTCAGGAAGAAGCAGGGCAATAATGCCTACAATCAGGCCGCCTGCGCCGGCTCTTATCCACTCATAATGGATTAGAAATTTTGATTTTTTTTCAACAGACTTAAGCATGCGCATTAGCAGAACTGATCCAAACGCAGTAAAAACAGCAAGTCCAAGGCAGGCGATTATATCCGGGCCTGCAATGGAGAACAGTCTGTTTTGAAAAGGTATTTGATTTCCCTGAAGCAGGCGGCTTACCTCGGTACCCACCACAGAAGAAATAGCTATTGGAATCACATTTACTGGTGTCCATTCACCGAGGATTGCCTCAAGCGCAAAAGCGATGCCGGCAACTGGAGCATTAAATATGGCCCCTATAGCTGCGGCTGCGCCGCATCCAACCAGCACTACCCTCTGGCGGTCTTTAAGCCTGAAAAAACTGGCGATATTAGATCCTATGCTTGATCCGCTGACAACTACAGGAGCTTCAGGGCCAGCCGAACCTCCGCTGGCAATAGTTAAGAGAGAGGCAACAAGATGTGAATAGATAGAACGAAGACGCAGCAGCCCTCCTCGCTTGGATACGCTATAGATTACCTCGGGAACGCCATGCCCCCCAATGTCTTTTGTAACCTGATTTAAAAAGATTGATGCAGCAACTGCTCCGCATGCAGGAAATAAAAATATATACCAGCGGGTCTGCAGATTATGCAGCAGGCCTGAAAACATTACAAGAGACCGGTTCAAGGCTACAGAAGCCAAAGCTCCGCATATGCCTACAAGTACGGCAATAATTATCAGCTGTAAACGTTCATCAAGATTAATGAGAAAATGGCGCATAGGATTATATATAGAAAGGCGGCTTTGTTTTACCCGTCAATAGATTTTTCTATTTTTTCCACCTTATCGAAAAGACATTCCGGTTCAGAACATTTCTTGAGTAATGATATGAATGAGTCGTTTCTCAGGAAGTAACTCAGCCTGGATAAAAATTTAAGATGCATGTCAGTTGAAGGGCTAAGCATCATAAAAACAACAAAAACAGGCGCTCCGTCAATTGACTTAAAATCAATTTTTTTTTCAGTAAAGCAGGTTGTTATAATTGTGCTGCCGACAAAATTTTCTATGGGATAACGCGGATGCGGGATAGCTACACCTGAGCCTATTCCCGTCGAAGCAAGCTTTTCCCGCTGAAGCAGCATGTCATAAAGAAGATTTTTATCAACATCAAAAGGAATCTGTGCTGTTGAAACAACATTTCTTAAAACATCTGTTACATTGTCTCCATGGACATTAAAGAAAACCCCTCCTTTTTTCATAGCTTCGAGAACGCTATATTCTGATTGAGGATTTTTTGAAAGATTTTCCCTGGAATCGTCGTGCAAAAAAATATTATGGTTTTTTGCCCATTTTATCAGGTCTTTTTTTACAAAAGAATACCTGTTTCTATCTTGTATCGCAGGGATTTTGCCCTGCTGTATCCAGCGTTTGAGAGTTGTCTCAGGTATTGCAAGCAATTGCGCAACATCACTAATAGTTAATTTCATATCATTTTATGGCCTGTTATCAGATACAACCTCCCAATCTATTTACAAAATTGAACATTTTTCAAAGGTCTCAAATTAAGACGGATCAGGATAAGTTTAAAAACAGTTTTTGTATTAACTGACCACAAATTTGTCAATAACAAACATGGATGGCGTCGTAAAAAGCTCCATAGGACAGCAAAACGGCATAATTCAGCTTTTTACGAGATTGTCAACATCAGGATACATCTGTTTTACTAATACAAATGCCCGAAAATCATTGACAAGACCTTTATGTTAAAATAAAAGTTATTGAAAATGGCGGACAGAAGCCCGCTCCCAACCAATTCAATATCTACAGCAATTAAAAACAATAACAACAATTGAAGAACCCCGCAGCAAAAGCTACGGGGAATGCATTTGCTATTGCGGTTCAAGCCATGAAGGCGGAATCTTCCCTGAAGGAGGTACCTCTCATGGCTTTTTGCTGTCTTTACATGAAAAAAGGAGATCTTTTATGAAAAGGAAATTGAATGTGTGGAGTATTATCTGCTCTGTCGCAATTTTAGGTATTTTATCCGCCACCCAATGCCTGATGGCGCAGGAAAACTCAAATGAAATCCGTATCGCAGACAGCAAGGGAGACTGGGGCTATCCCAATCCCTATCGTCATTACCCGAGAGGACCAGGTTACATAAGAATGAGCTGGGTCTTCGACACCCTGGTATGGAAGGACAAAAAGGGTTACGTGCCTGCCCTTGCCTCTTCCTGGGAATACAGGCCAAAATCATTGAGCTTTGTTTTCAAACTTAGAAAAGATGTTAAATGGCACGACGGAAGGCCGCTTGGTGCAGATGACGTGGTCTTTACGGTCAATTATTTCAAGAAACACCCCTACAGCTGGGTACCGATGGATCAGATCGAAAGCGCAGTGGCGACAGGTCCTTCTGAGGTGGAAATAAAACTCAAAAATCCCTATGCCCCCTTTCTTGCCTATGTTGGCGGCACAATGCCTGTTATTCCGAAACATATATGGGAAAAGGTTAAAGATCCCAGAAAATTCAATACTCCTGAGGCTTTTATCGGTTGCGGCCCCTTCAGGTTTATCGACTTTGACAAGGCAAAAGGCACCTACCTTTATGAAGCCAGCAGCAGCTACTACATGGGGAAACCGATCGTAAACAGGCTGATATATATTAAGACGGGAAACCCGATGATGACCCTTTTGAGTGGAAAGGCCGATTTAGCAAACATTAATCCTGATATGGCAAAACCTCTAAAGGAAAAAGGCATGAAAATCCTTGAAAATGCAAGGGGCTGGAACAAAAAACTAATGATAAATCACAAAAAGGCGCCCTTTAATAACAAAAGATTCAGGCAGGCCCTTGCCTATGCAATAGACCGTCAGGAAATAATAGACAAGGCCCATCGAGGGTTCGGATCGCCCGCATCGTTCGGGCTTCTTTCCCCGGATCATGAATTCTACAACCCCGACACACCAACATACAGACATGACACTTCAAAAGCAAAAAAGATCCTTGAATCCATTGGTTATACAAAAAAAACCAATGGTTTTTACGAAAAAGACGGGAAGCCTTTGAAGGTTGAAATACTGGCTTCAAATATCACCATTGCAGGAGGGTCCGCTACAGACAGGGATGGAGAGGTAATAAAAAAACAGCTCCAGAAAGCTGGTATCATGGTTGAGCTTATTAATCTCGAGCAGGCCACAACCGATGTAAAGGTCAGAAAATGGCAGTTCGACCTTGTCATCTCAGGTCACGGAGGCCTTTTGGGAGA
Organism: uncultured Desulfobacteraceae bacterium; assembly: GCA_964472445.1. Lineage (GTDB taxonomy): Bacteria > Desulfobacterota > Desulfobacteria > Desulfobacterales > ETH-SRB1 > CAYYMU01. Next base: position 578 of record CAYYMU010000011.1, on the reverse strand, counting down.
CGCACGGATACTTAACAGGATGATAAATCCAAAGGATACGGGCTCTGTCAATTCAGCGCGCTTTGGAGCGAATAAAGAGCTTCTTGAACTGCTCAAGGCACAGACATCTGAAATGGATGTTGAAAAACGAAAATCCATGGTTTACAAAATACAGGAAATCTATGCTGACGAACTTCCTGCTGTATCACTTTACTATCCGGCTTCAATGACAGCATACAACCCTGAATCCGGGATAGAATGGTTTTATACCAAAGGGGGTATATCGCTTGGCATACCCATTGCCCAAAACAAACTCTCTTTAATCAAAAATTAAAGTAACTATTCAGCCACAGACTTGTCCGCCTTTGGAGGATGACCGCAGACAGGTTTAAATACAGTAACTACTCAGGCACAGAGGGGCATAGGAACAGAGGGGCATTGATTTTTGCCAGACCTGCAAATCTCTAAAGGAACGTCGAACATCGAACACCCGTCCGCCTCGCAAGCGAGAGCGTTGCGGGCAGGTCGAACTTCCAACGTCGAATTAATGAATGCGCCTTTGGCGCAGCTAATTTTATATAAATTAATGGAGCGAAGCG
>CAYYMU010000010.1:0-23686 GCA_964472445.1 uncultured Desulfobacteraceae bacterium | reverse complement strand
AAAATTGAACATTTTTCAAAGGTCTCTAAGGGTCTATTGGTCTGGGGGAAATTGGGAAAATTGTGGTCACCTTTTAACTGCTTTTAACTCAAAAAAATCCATTTTTTACTCTTTAAAAATCTTTGCAGCAAGATCTATATCTTCAGGGCAGAACACAAAAAGACATTTTTCCTTTGGAGATGAAACAGAACCATAAACATAGTTTATATTGATTCCTTCTTCTCCGAATTTTATTGCCATCCTGGCAAGAGAGCCCGGAACATTTTCGAGTTCAACTGTAATTACAGGCATAATATCAAAAAGATAGTCGTTTTTTGAAAGCAGGTCTATGGCCTTGTCTGTCTGGTTAACCACGAAACGTATCAACGCAAACTGTGCTGAGTCTTTCCGCATTGAGTTGTAGCTTGCAATTGAAGCGATTCTCTTTAATGATTTTCCTCTTGCTTTAAAAAGTTCCTGCACATAACCTGACGCATCCTGTATGGTAATAGCGTCAATATTGATTCCCTCTTTTTCAAGCAATGATGCAAGTTTGCCAAGTTCTCCCGGAACATTCTTTAGAAAAAGTGATATTTCTGTTCTAACCATATTACTGCTCCTCCTTAACTCCATATAGCTCTTTTATCTTGCCTCTGTCTAAAGAGCTGTCTTCGAGCAAAGGTAAATCCGATACAAATTCAACATATTGAGGTTTTTTGTAGCTTGCTATACGCTTACCCACAAAGCTGATAAGAGTCTGTTTGTCAAGCGTTTTGCCATTTTTTAACAGGCACACAGCCTTTATTCCTTCTTTCCATTTGGGATCAGGTACTCCGAAAACAACTGTCTTGTCAACGTCCGGATGCTGGAGAATAATTTTTTCCACCTCATAAGGATAGACATTTTCACCTCCGGGCTTAATAAGTTCCTTGTCTGGTGTTCGACCCATATACCATAAAAACCCATCCTCATCAAAACGACCCAGATCTCCTGTGTGATGATACCCTTCACGAAAGACATGTTTATTTACTTCGGGAAGATTCCAGTAGCCCTTAAAGACCATGGGGCCTTTTAAAGCAATTTCACCGGTTTGACCTGTCGGCAGAGGATTATCATAATTGTCCATTATTCTTATTTCGGCAAGCTGCAGCATTTTTCCTGCTGAACCTGGTTTATCATTGTATGGTCCAAGAGTTGCCAAACATGATGTTTCTGTCTGCCCGTACAGAGGGTAAAAGATGCCGCCTGTTTTTTCCTGATATTTTTCTATGGTTTCAGGAGTCTCTATCCCGAGTATTTTTTTCAGGGTGCTTATATTTTTTCCTGTTTTTTCCTGTTCTTTAAGAATCGAGGAAAGTATAGGCGCAAAATCAAACAGCACAGTCGCTTTTTTATCGTCAATCAATTCTACTGCCTTTTCAGGCTCAAATTTACTCATATTTATATTCAAAGCACCTGCCTGAAAACTGCCTGTTGCCGTGAAAAGACCGGCTACATGGAAAAGAGGCAACAAATTTAAATGCACATCTTTATGCGTTAAGTTTAAATTATAATTTAAATGAAGATTTGAGCATAAAAGATTTTTATGACTCAATAAAGCTCCTCTGGGTTTTCCAGCTACAGCTGCAGTATGAATAATGACAAACCCGTCATCCGATGAAATATCCACATGTTTAAAATCGCCCTTATTATCCAGCAGGGATTCAAAACCAGAAAAAGTTCCTCCATCAGGTTTCAGGTTATAATATTTCTTAATTGAAGGCAGATCTTTTTTTATTTTTTTGATTAATTCCTGATATTCCGTGTCAACAAAAATAACATTCGGCTCACAATCATTTAGATTAAAACTTACTTCTTCAACGGAAAGTCTCCAGTTGATCGGCAGCACGATTGCACCTGTTGCGGCGGCAGCTCCATACAGAAGGAAATATTCAACGCTGTTTTTGCCCAAAACTGCTATACGATCTGTTTTTTTGATGCCATTTTTCTGCAAGCCGTAAGCAAGCCTGTCCACATTTTTTTTAAATTCAGCAAATGTCAGAGTTCTTTCGTCATCAACTTCAAGCCAGGCCTGTTTGCTCCCAAAACACCCTGCATTACGCCTGATCATATCATAAACAGTAAAATCATAGAGACCCATAAAAAATTCACCTCATTAGCAATCTAAATATTTAAACTATGTAAAACTGGAATAATAAAAGTTTGAAAAACAGAACATTTCCCAAAACATTAAGAGGATTGCGATGACGAATTAACAGGGTGATAGATGTCAGGTTAAGGTAATGATCTGTTTTATCAAGATCTTAAAACCTAAAACCTGACACCTGACACCTGAGATATTTTTATTTTGGAAATGTACCGCTAAAGGTATTAACCTTTGTCAGGTTGTCTGCCTTAAAAACAGCGGATCCTTCTTTTACATTAATTGGGAAAGTAGACTCAGGCGCTCCAACCCACCACTTTTCAAGTTGATCAAACGCTCCTATTCCTTTCTCCTTTAGCTTAAATCCGCCTGTGACAAGCAGGCTCAACAATGACTGCCTTCCATCAAACATTCCATGAACTCTTATTTGGTTTGTCTTGCCGGCAGGTATCCATTGAAGTTCAGTTGAACTTAGTGAATTAAGATCAAACTCTTCAAAAGCTACTGTAAACTTTAATTCATCCAGTAAAACCGGATAGGAATTCGGGTTTTGAATATCAAATACAAAGGCAATGTCAAGAGGCGCTCCATAGTTACCGGCAGTTCCCTTGGTTGGAGCAACCTTACTCGAAAAATACCACCATCCCCAGTAATGAGCAATTTCTACGGAGTTGAGCGTAACTACAGGAGCCTTAAAATTTTGTTCTGTCGGCACAGGAGCCTTTGTCTCAGTATTACAAGCCGGCAAAAATACTGCTGTAAAAATAAAACTACAACACATTAATATCATTAATTTATTACGCATTTTTATCCTCCAATCTATGTAAGCCATCTTTTTCTTCGCTTATAGTGCTTAATATCACGAAAACTTTTTCTGCCTCCATGATCTTTTATGCCAAGATAGAAGTCCTTTATATCAGGATTCTGTCGAAGTTTTTCCGCTGAGTCATCCATAACTATACGACCGTTTTCCATTACATAGGCATGAGGAGCAACATTTAAGGCTAACTTGGCGTTTTGTTCTACCAAAAGAATCGATATGTTCTCCTCTTTGTTAAGCCGGGTAATAATATTGAAAATCTCATGAATTAGAAGAGGTGCAAGACCCATGGAAGGCTCATCCAGGAGAATCAGCTTGGGGCTGGTCATAAGGGCGCGCCCCACAACCGTCATCTGCTGCTCTCCACCGCTGATAAATCCTGCGGTTTCATTTCGTTTTTCTTTGAGCCTCGGAAAATAGTTATATACCATCTCCAAACCTTCTTTAATGGATCTGGCTCCCTTCTTTCTCATATGGGCGCCCACCCTAAGATTTTGTTCAACCGTAAGATGTTCAAACACTCTGCGCCCTTCAATTACCTGGACAATGCCCATTTTTGCAATTTTTTCAGCCCTTTTTTTATCAATGCGTTCTCCCATAAATTCAATGGAACCGTCCGTGACCTTGCCGTCCTCGTGGTTCAGCAAACCGGAAACAGCCTTTAAGGTCGTGCTTTTACCAGCACCATTGGCGCCAAGAAGAGCAACAATGCCGCCTTTGGGAACCTCAATGGAAACGCCCTTTATAACCAGTATGACCTCATGGTATTTAACTTCAATATTATTGATTTTTAAGATCATTTCATCCTGAGACAAAATTTTAAGACCTCCCTTAATAACTCATTAATAATATTACCAGCCTAACCATTCGTTGGCCCATTTATCTGGCCAGCGTTTTTTAAGGTCAACTGTAGCAAGCATATTAAACTTGCCGTCTTTGTATTCATATATTTTAGCTTCGCTTTGCGACCTGTGATCTTTTTCTGTAAAGGTTGCAGGTGCTACGCTTAACCCGACTTCAAAATTAACCATGGTTTCAAAACCGTTTTTCAAAATAGATTCACCGCTTAAATCCCCGACCTTATCCGCACGTTTTAAGGCCTCTGCAAGTCCTAATACGTTTGCCCATGCCTGCACCGTATGGATAGTTCTGTTTTTAAGAGCAATTCCAGGGTTATATTTTTTAGCATATTCTATAACCTTGTCCATTACAGGAACATCCTGGCCGAAAAAAGCCCACGGAGCGCATCCTATTGCTCCTTCAGCCGCAGGTCCTGCCAGCTTTGGAAGGTTCTCGTCATAGCCCCAGCATTTGATAATATGGTCTGCTCCTAATTTGAGGGCATAAGCATCACGCAAGGTAGCGGCAACAGACATAACCGTATTTGTGTGCAAAACCACATCAGGCGCGAATTCTTTCATAGCAAGAACCTGACTTTTTGTATCAATGGCAAAAAGTGAAACATTCTGGTCTGAACCTATGTCAAATCCAAGTATTTCAGCCTGATCTTTATAGGCTTTAATGGATGCACTGCTGAAGGGTGAAGCAAACATATAACAGGCAGCGATTCTGGGTTTCCGCTTGCCGTAATCAGGGTTTTGTGGCCATTTTTTGTCAAACCAGGCTGTGATCAATCCCCTTACCTGCGTTGAATAGTCTGTTGAGAAGAAAATGTTGTACGGTGTCTTGCTTGTATCACACAAATGTCCTGAGTAAGAAGCTGAAACATACGGCATTTTATCTCTGGCAACAGTTGGAGCCAGAGCTTCTGTATCTCCTGTGCCCCATCCAAGAACAGCAACGCATTTCAATTGTTTAAACAGGTTATACTTTGTCAGAGCCTCAGGAATACGATAACCATAATCAAACTGGTGCAGCTTGATTATTTTTCCATTAATCCCTCCATTTTCATTAACATAATGAACGGCCTCGGCAATTCCTAAAGCATAATCCTTGCCAACATCTGAAGTCGCGCCAGTCATATCGTTTAATGCGCCAACATGAATTTTTTCGACAACAACCTTTGCCTGTCCTTTTTCTTCGGGTTTTTCACCACACGCGTAAATGGAGAAAAGCCCAGCCACAAGAGCCAGCGACGATAAAAAAACTAAAACTTTCGATTTCATATTTCCCCCTTTTTTATTGGAAAGCATAAATTAAACAAATTGATTCCCAACAACCGCCCTAACACAAAAACTTGAATACTATTAATACGAAAATGGCCATAAATTAAAATAATTCTTAATTTGCCACCAGCGATAACCAATTCCATTGGGTTCAAAGATAAGAAACAGACATATTGCAAGACCAAACGCCGCCTCTTTTATAAACAAAAAATCCATCATAAGTTTTGGATAAGTATCAGAAAGAGGCATAACCGCAAGCTGCAGCAATTCCATTACTACTACCATGAATATGGAGCCAAAGATTGTGCCGTATATAGAGCCTAAGCCACCGATAAGAATTACGCCGACCAGAGAAAGAGATAAATACCATGTAAAGTGATCCGGACTGATAGCCGCAAGATTGCTTATCCAGAATGCTCCTGCAACGCCGGCCATGAATCCTGCAACAAAAAAAGCGAGCAGTTTATATTTAATGACATTAATCCCCATGACCTCTGCTGAAATATCATTGTCTCTTATAGCTACCCATGCTCTGCCTACTTTTGATCTTATAAGGTTGGCCATGATTACACAGAAAAAGATAACCAGTATAATCATCACATAATAGACTCTGATATTACTGTCGATAACCCATGGGCCTATTTTCATAGTACCCGGGGGAAGTGAAAATGCCTGACCACGACCGCCTATCTGGCTCACATACTGTGTCAAAAAAAAATCTACTGTAATAAACTGAGCCGCCATTGTTGTTAAAATCAGATAAAATCCCTTTACTCTGGCAGAAGGAAGTCCGAATAATATACTCCAGAGACCAGCAACAATTCCAGCGATTAAAACGCTTAACGGATATGCAATACCCCAATCCATCATGAATTTGGGCCAGGGGAATTCTAGAATAAGCAGGGTGCTTGCATATGCTCCAACAGCAATGAATGCTCCATGGCCCAAGGTCAACTGGCCGCAATAACCGATAAGGAGTTGCACGCCCAAGGCTCCTAAAATCGTATAGCCAACCATATTAAAAACGCCAATCCAGTATCCATTTGCCAGAAGAGGAATGAACACAAACAAAGAAAGAAACAAAAGAATCATTTTTCCTTTAATGAATTGTGTCTGCCACCATGCATGTTCCTGTTTATAATTCTGGTGGTAATCACCGCAGGGAAGGAAAGTTGTTGACATATTTTAAACCCTTTCAATACGCTCCCATCCCCAGAAACCATGAGGTCTAAAGAGCAAAAAAATTGCCATAAAAGCAAAAGGGGCTATTTCTTTCACAGCGCCCGGGAAGTATCTGTCCAGGTAAGCGCCTGAAAAATTCTGCAATAAACCAATGGCAATGCCTCCAACTATGGCACCGGGTATGGAATTAAGCCCGCCTAAAACAACCGCAGGCAGCACCAGCAAGCCTAAGTAACCTACCGATATATTCAGCCCGTTAATATTGCCTAAGAAAGTACCCCCTACGCCGGCGGCCATAAAGGCGATAGCCCAGGCAGCAGCATAAACAAAACGGGCGCTTACGCCAATGGAAAGCGCCGCCATTTCATCATCGGCTGTGGCCTGCATTGCAAGGCCCCATCTGGTATATTTAAAAAAGCACACAAAAATTACCAGTAAAATCATAGCTGCAATAAAACTCCACAAATATACTTCGCCGATTGAAACCATCCCAATGTTTATTGGTTCTATTGAAAAAATAGGCGGATTAAATACTTTGGTATCTGTCCCCCATATCAATTCAACAATGCCCTTAAATAAAAAGGAAAGCCCTACCGTAACCATAATAACCGACAGAACAGGCTCTCCTATAAGTTTGTCCAGGAACAATCTTTCTGTTAAAATACCAAGGAATAAACCAATAATAATAGAAAGCAGTAAAGCAAAAATAAAGGGTACGCCCATGGAATAAAAAGTCAGGGAAATATATGCTCCTATAAGGGTCATTTCACCCATTGCAAGATTCAGCACGCCTGAGCATTTATATATAATTACCCAGCCAAGAGCCACAAGCGCGTAGATCCCTCCGACCATAATACCTGTAATTAAAGTCATCAAAAACAGTTCCATTGGGTTTTCTCCTAAAAAACGACTTTTAAAATCAGCCGGTCAATCCATTATTTTGCAAATATGCAAATCAGTCTTGATATGAGCTTTTCTACCATCTTCATAACTGATTGTAGTGTCAATATGAACGAAGTCTGCTTCAGAATACAGAGCATCCACAATTTGCTGATATCTTGTTAATACAAATGCACGGCGTAATTTTCGGGTTCTGGTAAGTTCATCATCATCCGCGTCAAGCTCTTTATATAAATTAATAAATTTTTTGAGCTTAGCTGCCGGCGGAAGGTCTTTATTGGCGTGTCTGATTTGCTTCTCAATAAGATCATAGATTTGCATTTGCTGAGAAAGTTCATGGTAGCTCGTGTAGGTAAGCTTTTTTTCATCCGCCCACTTTCCTACCACAGAATAATCAATACAAATAACTGCGGTTAAATAGTCAAGATTATCTCCGATGACCCAGGAATCCTTTATGTAAGGACTAAATTTTAAGCGGGTCTCCAGATACTGAGGAGCAAATGGTTTTCCGTCTGTTAAAGTCATAACATCTTTTGAACGGTCAAAAACTACCAGGTGCCCGTCATCATCAATAAAACCTTTGTCACCAGAATAAAGCCAGCCGTCAACCAGTGTATTTTTTGTAGCTTCCGGATTTTTATAGTACCCCTGGAAAACAGACGGGCTTTTGGTTATTATTTCACCATCTTCTGTAATTTTTACCTCTGTCTCAGGAATAGGACTTCCTACTGTGTCAAATTTGATATCGTTGGTTTTATGGACAACTGAAATACCCGCAACTTCGGTTTGCCCGTAAATCTGTTTCAGATTTACGCCAAGAGCATGAAAAAAGCGAAAATGATCCGGGCCCATGGCAGCGCCTCCGGTATAGGCATTCCTGATTCTTGAAAGTCCGAGATTGTCTTTTAATTTTTTTTGAACCCCTGCATAGGCCATAAATTCTAAAATTTTCCAGTAAAAAGGCACTGATTTTTTCTTAAATTTCAGATCTGCCACATGATAGCCGATCTTTGCAGCCAGATTATAACATATTCTTTTAAACCACGTGGAATCAAGATTCTTTACCTGAACCGTTCTGGTCATCTGTTCATACATGCGTGGAGGAGCAAACATGACATGAGGGCCTATTTCCCTGATGTTTGCCTGAGAGGTTTCGATTGATTCAGGGAAATTAATAGTAAACCCTATTTGAAGGCCGCATGAAATAGACATCATCTGCTCGCCAATCCACGCAAAGGGCAGATAGGAAGCATAATCATCAGTCTTGAAACACGGATCTACTGCCATGAGATTTCTGCCCATAGTCAGCATGTTATAATGTGACAGAAGGGCTCCCTTTGGGAGGGCTGTGGTGCCGGAAGTATAAAAAAGCAGAGCTGTTTCTTCACCATATCCCTTGTGAATCATTTCTTCAAAAAGACGAGGATGGTTTTTATCCAGTTCCTTGCCTAATGCCTGAAGATTCTTCAAACTTATAAGGCAATCTTCAGTATAATTCCTCATGCCCTTGGGATCATCCCATATAATTTTCTCAAGCTTAGGGCATTCATTAATTATGGAAAGAGCCTTGTCCACCTCTTCCTGACTTTCTGCGAACAAGAATCTGGAATCTGAATGATCAACAATATATTTAACTTCATCGATAAGACAATCCTGAAACAGCCAAACTCCAATTCCCCTGGCACACATTGCCGCCATCTCGGCCCAAAGGCCTTCAGGACGGTTTGTGCCGATCATGCAGACCTTGTCTCCATCTTTAAGGCCAAGACTGATAAGGCCGAGAGCTATCTGCCTGACATTTTCAAGATATTGCTGCCATGTAATAGGACGCCAGATGCCAAACTCCTTTTCTCTCATGGCAACAGTATCTTTTCCAAGCTTTTCTGCCTGCCTGATAAACAGCTTTGGAATTGTCAGAGTTTTTGTAATCTTAACAACATTGCCTGAATCGCTCTGGCCTGTTTTATCTTCTTGTTGCATATAGGTCCTCTTCACCAAGATATGCCCTGATTACTTCAGGATTGTTCTGCACCTCCTCGGGCGTACCATCAACTACTGTATTACCAAAATTAATCGCCAGAACATGATCGGAAAGATCCATAACAACTCCCATGTCATGTTCCACTAACAGGCAAGTAACCCTCCAGTTTTTCTCTTCATTTATATCAATGATAAATCTTGCCATGTCCTCTACTTCCTCAAGATTCAGACCTGCAAGTGGCTCATCAAGTATGAGAAGCTCCGGTTCAAGGGCAAGAGCTCTGCCTAATTCAACCCGTTTCTGAAGGCCGTATGGAAGCATGCCTACCGGCTTGTTCCTGATATGTTCTATCTCTAAAAGGTCAATGATTTCTTCTTCTATAAATGCCCTGTGCTCAATTTCTTCCCGGGCTGTCTTGCCGATATACAATGACCCGCTTATAATACCTGATTTTAAATGTATGTGCCGGCCAAGACGGATATTATCCAGCACAGTCATACCTCCGAATACCTCTACCTTCTGAAATGTTCTCGCCATGCCAAGCTTAGCTCTCTGATATGGCCTGAGTTTGTTAATTTTCTGTCCTTTGTAATATATACTTCCTTTCTGAGGGTGGTAAAGGCCATTAATAATATTCATCATTACTGTTTTACCGGCCCCGTTAGGACCAATAATAGAGTGAATCTCTCCTTTACGGACATTTAAATTTATATCCGAAAGTGCACAGACCTTTCCAAAAAACATATGAATATTCTTGAGTTCCAGAAGGACATCTCCTTCTTTGATCCTGTGTGTTGCGACCAATACTGTTAGCCCTCCTCTGGCCTTAATTAAGACCGTGCAAAATACCCTGTCTGTCTCCCGTAATATGCGGGACGCCCGGCTCAAATTAAGAGAATTTTTACTCGATCTGCACCAATGTCTTAAAAAAATTAAATATACTAGGTGTTTGATATGACAGTTAAATATTTTATCTTAACACTTAACATCTGATGAATTCGAATTTTTACGAATTTATCAGATGTTAACGAGTTATACTTGATTGTCAAAAGGATTCAACAGGCAGATAATTGCCTTGATTTATAAGGAGTTTCAACTCTCTGAATACCATTCATTTCATAAATATGTTTAATATAATACATCTTCTCTTTAATCAAGCAAAATATTACTATAAAATCAAAGTTTTTTATTGATATCATATTTTTTCTTTTTAAAGAAGCAACATTTTTCTATATGTACTTTAGATTAAATGCTATATGAAAAAATATGGATCATCTTAAAAGAGTTGACAAAACCATAATGAAATTTATTGCAGATCTTCACGTCCATTCTAAATTTTCAAGAGCTACTGCCAAAAATCTTGATTTTGAAAATCTCTATATTGCGGCTCAGTTAAAAGGGATTACCGTTGTCGCGACAGGCGACTTTACGCATCCCGGATGGTTTGCAGAAATAAAGGAAAAACTGCTTCCCGCAGAGCAGGGACTTTTTAAATTAAAAAAAGATATTGCCAGAGAATGTGACAAAAAAGTGCCTTTATCCTGCCGAAAAAAGGTACGTTTTATTCTGGTTTCTGAAATCAGCAACATTTATAAGAAAAATGATAAAACCCGTAAGAACCACAACCTTGTGTTTGTCCCGGATCTGGATACTGCCGATAAATTTAATTCAAAGCTGGATAAAATCGGAAATATCAAATCTGATGGAAGACCTATACTTGGTCTTGATGCAAGAAATCTTCTTGAGATACTGCTTGAAACATCTGATGATTCTTTTTTAATTCCTGCCCATATATGGACGCCCTGGTTTTCTGTTCTGGGTTCAAAATCCGGCTTTAATTCCATACAGGAATGCTTCGAAGATCTTACACCACACATATTTGCCGCTGAAACCGGCCTTTCGTCTGATCCCCCGATGAACTGGCGTGTTTCAAGCCTGGACAATGTTACTCTTATATCGAATTCAGATGCTCATTCTCCATTAAAACTTGGTCGAGAAGCAAATATTTTGAATACCACCCTTTCATATCCTGCAATAAAAGATGCAATAAAAACAGGTGATCCTGAGCGGTTTTTAGGCACATTTGAATTTTATCCTGAAGAGGGGAAATATTTTCTTGACGGACACCGCAAATGTTCTGTTTGTCTTCGACCGGATAAAACAATAGAAAATAAAGGAATATGTCCTGTTTGCGGGAAACCTTTGACTGTCGGGGTGCTATACCGTGTTGAAGAGCTGGCGGATCGCCCGGAGAATGAGAATCCGAACAAAATTCATCCTTATTACAGCATAGTACCTCTGGACAATCTTTTATCGGAAATATTAAGAGTAGGCCCAAAATCAAAAAAGGTAATGAAAAATTACAGCGCAGCTCTTGAAAGTCTTGGTTCTGAATTAAGCATACTGCACGACATGGATACGGAACTTATTGCCAAAGCAGGTATCCCTTTGCTGGATGAGGCTGTAAGGAGGATGCGTAGAAATGAGATAAACATTTCCCCGGGATATGACGGTGAATACGGCATTGTTAAGATATTTAAAGACGATGAGCGCGAGCGTTTGATGGGGCAGAAATCTTTGTTTATCATGGGTGCAAAAAGTTTAAATGTTAATACAGATAAAAACCCCATAACAAAAAACAAAGAACAAAAAATTGATTTTAAAGGTTCTTTACAAAAAAACAGTGAGCGGAAATCACCGGCAAAAAAGAGTTTAAATACACAGCAGCGTCAGGCAGTCTGCCATGACAAAGGACCCCTGATGGTTGTAGCAGGACCTGGAACAGGGAAAACCCATACAATTACCTCCAGAATAGCCTTTCTGATAAAAGAAAAAGATGTTTTGCCGGAAAATATTCTTGCAATAACCTTTACAAACAAGGCTGCAGGAGAAATGAAAAACAGGATTGAACGCTTTACAGGAAAAAGTGTGGTTCCCAATGTAGGCACTTTTCATTCATTTTGTTTAAAAATCTTAAAGGAACAAAAAGGCAATCACAATTATACAATTATTGATGATGATGACAGAATGGCCATGATTTCAGAGGCGATAAATCTTGGCAGCACAACAAAATCTTTGGATAATTTGTCAAAAAAATATCTTGCAGATAAAATCATATCAGCCAAGCAGCAGCTTCTACAGCCTCAGGACAATTTAGAATTTGTTGTTAAAAAAAGTGAAACAGATACATTCGCAGCAATATATCAGGCATATCAGAATATTTTATCTGCACAGCAACTCTATGATTTTGAAGACCTGATATTAAAGGCTTGCCTGCTGTTTGAGGGAGACAGGCAGGTTTGCGATATATACAGACAGCTTTTTAAATATATATTTGTAGATGAATATCAGGACATTAACTATGGCCAGTATTGTCTTATAAAGGCTCTGGCTCCACCTGACAAGGATCTTTGCGTTATTGGCGATCCAAACCAGGCTATTTACGGTTTTCGCGGTTCTAACGCCGGATTTTTTTCAAGATTTCTCGAAGATTATCCTAAAGGCACTGTAATTCATCTGGATCAGAATTATCGTTCTGCTCAGACTATTTTAAAAGCATCTTGCCAGATCCTGAGTAATCAGAGCATTGACAAAAAAACAGGTCAGGCTTCAATATCACGTGTTTATTCCTTGATAGAAGGAGTAAACACCATAAGTGTTTTTGAACTCGCGTCTGAAAAAGCAGAAGCGGTCGCCATAGGCAAGACAATTGAGGCTCTGACGGGAGGACTGTCGCTGCATGCCATAGATTCAGGTAAAATTGAAAATATGACTACCAGAAAAGAAAGGAGTTTTTCAGATTTTGTTGTTTTGTATCGTACAAACAGCCAGAGTAAAGTAATTGCCGAGGTCTTTCAAAAAGCCGGCATACCTTTCCAGATCGCAAGAAGAGAAAAGCTGTTTAGAGAAAAAGGTGTTTTAGAGATTATATCGATTTTTAAAATTATGGAAGAACGATGTTCATTTGTTGACCTTAAAAGGGCTGTTAATCTTTTATCAGCCAGTGTCAGCGATGAGACTGTAAAAATATTTACGAGATGGTGCTGCAAAAATAACTTTACCTTAAAAAAGGGTTTCTATAATGCACGGCGTTTTCCAATACCGGATATGAGCAAAAGCAGGCAGTTGAAGTTCAATGATTTTTTAATTAATCTTGCCGGACTGCAAGAGGCGGTTAATAAAAAAAGCGTGGAAGAAAAACTAAACTTTATTGTAAAAAACACCAAGCTTGCTTTGATATTAAAACAGGATCCAAAAATAAATGAGGCTGTAATCAGGCTGATGGAAATGTCTAAAGAGTCCGGTGATAATTCAACAGAATTTTTTGAAATAACGTCCTTGCAGACAGATACTGATATATATGATTCCAGAGCTGAAAAAGTCGCATTAATGACCATGCATGCTGCCAAGGGTCTGGAATTTCCAGTGGTTTTTATTGCAGGGGCTGAAAAAGGTTTTATCCCTTTTATAAGGCATGAAGAAGAATTGGTTGATCTTGATGAAGAAAGAAGACTTTTTTATGTTGCAATGACACGCGCAAAAGAAAGGCTCTATTTAACAATGGCAAAAAAACGCACGATATATGGCAAGAATTCTTTAAGGGAAATTTCGCCTTTTGTTAAAGACATTGAAAAAAACCTGATAAAAAACAAAAAGGCTCATTTAAACAAAAAGACAAAACACTCTCAACTCACACTGTTTTGAATCTTTCAGCCTTTGCCTTATTGATTATTTCCTTTTTTCCATATCTTCTTCTCTGAGGGTCTTTTTTAAAATTTTGCCTACATTTGTCTTGGGAAGTTCTTTTCTGAATTCTATTTCCGTGGGGAATTTATATTTTGCTATTCTTGTTTTGCAAAATTCCAGAAGCTCTTCCTGAGTTGCGGTTGCTCCATTTTTAAGCACAACAAAAACTTTAATAGCCTCGCCGCGGGATGGATGCGGTATTCCAATAGCACAGGCTTCCAGAACCTTTGGATGTTCATAAAAAACTTCTTCAATATTGCGGGGATACACATTTAACCCGCCGGAAATAATCATATCCTTTTTGCGGTCAACAACATAAAAATACCCCTCTTCATCCATTTTAACAATATCACCTGTATGAAGCCAGCCATCTGCCAATGTTGCCGCTGTTTCCTCCGGCATATTCCAGTAACCTTTCATAACCTGGGGGCCTTTAATAAGAAGCTCCCCTGTCTCTCCAAAAGGGACATCTGTTTTTCCATCAATTAGATCAACTATGCGGCACTGTGTATCAGGTAGAGGAAGGCCAATACTGCCTGGTTTTGATTTTCCCTCAACAAAAGGGTTTACATGTGTTATAGGAGTGGCCTCGGTAAGACCAAATCCTTCCACAATGACACTTCCTGTCTTTTTTTCAAAATTTTTTATTACTTCAAGCGGCAGAGAAGAACTTCCAGAAAAACATCCCTTGATAGAACTGATATTTACCTTACTGATATCGGGATGATTAAGCATGTTGATTATCATGGTTGGAACAAATGCAACAATAGTAGGCATGTATTTGTTTATTGCTTCAATCAATGCCTCCGGTTTTGGTTTTGGAACAAGGACAATTGCCCATCCTCTCCTTATAGCCCAGTTCATGCATGGTGAAAGTCCAAAAGCATGGAAGAATGGAAGGCAGCCGAGCATTATTTCATTGCCGTTTTTAAACTTTGGAAACCATGCGCAAATCTGCTGGATCTGTTTGCTTAGATTGGCATGTGTCAAAATAGCCCCTTTTGATACGCCTGTAGTTCCTCCGGTATACTGGTACATGGCAACATCATCAAAAGATATTTCTACATCAGGCGGATTCGGGGGACAAGAAGCAAGGAGTTTTTTCCATTTAAAAATATTTTCAGCCGGCTTAACATCTGCGGCAAGTTTTTTCTTTTTAGCAACAAGCTTGAACAGCAGATTTTTGGGAAATGGGAGATAATCTCCTATGGATGTATAAATAATCTGTTTTATTTTAGTCTTCGGCCTTAGATCTATCATGCGGTTGCCAAGCAGATCAAGGGTGATAAGAATTTTCGATCCTGAATCATTGAATTGATGATTCAGCTCTCTGTCTGAATAAAGAGGATTGTTCATCACCGCAATTGCGCCAATTTTCAGTATAGCGTAATAGCTGACAACGCATGGGATAAGATTCGGCAGAAGGATGGCTACTCTGTCGCCTTTTTTAATACCGAAATCATTGAGGCAGGCGGCAAAACGGCTTACCATATCATTTAGCTCATGATACGTAACCCTGTATCCCTGAAACAGCAGCGCTGTTTTATCAGGAAACCTTAAAGCCGATTCTTCAAGAAACTTAACAATGTTTGTTTTATCATATTCCAGTGTTTCCGGGACTCCGTCTCCATAATTATTCAGCCAGGGTTTATCCTCATAGCTCATCTGATTTGCCATAATGATTTTCCTTTTCAGTTGTTTAAAAACAGCTTTTATATTATATAAAATCCAACTTATTAAAAATGCACTGTTTTGTTGGCGTTTGCATTTTATGGTTAATATGATTAAATAAAATATTTGTCAATAAAATGTAAAACTTATGTAAAACCTGATGATGTTGCATTGGGAGGCTGTCCGAGAATGAGAAATTTTTTTCAAGGTCAAGGAAGACGAAGATTTTAACATCAGGAATACATTGAGTATTTTGAGGATTAAAATCTGAGCCTGACGCAGAGATTGCGGGAAATAGCCATTCTCGGACAGCCTCTTAGTATGGCTCTAAAAAAAAATCATGTTAGAAAGGGAAAAATGGATACAGCATTAATTTCTCCTGCCGGCGCTTATATTCTGGGAATACCTGCCGTTGTTTTTTCTGTTTTAATCCCGGTTATGGGAATATTTGCGTTTTCATATATTATTGTCAGACGGCTTTTGCCTCTTTTTTCCGCAGCCCCTGATTACCGTATTGATTATTTTAAAGATCGTTTTATATATATGTTAAAATATGCAATAGGCCAGTACCGCCAGCCCAGATATATGCTGGCCGGTATTATCCATATTGTAATTTTTGCAGGTTTCATGATCCTGTCCATTCATTCTGCATCCCTTGTGATAACAGGAATATCAGAAAATTTCGCAGCATCTGTTTCAAATTCTATGACAGGACATATATATAGAGTCGTAAAGGATTTTGCCTCCACATTTGTCTTGCTGGCCTGTGTAATTGCGATTGTACGCCGAGGCATTTTTAAGCCAGAAAGATATTCAGTCCCTCCTGATTACGGCAGGGAGCATACAGGGGAAGCGATATTTGTGCTTATGCTTATTGCGGCTCTCATGTTATGTGACATGTTTTTTGAAGCAAGCATAACAGCTGCCGGCATAAAAAAAAGTTTGGATATTGAGTCACTTGTCACTGGTACAGGAACCTGGTTTTTTACCGGCATATTGCTCAAAATTTCATCTGCAAAACTTCAAACCATTCATTTGACATCATATTTCATGCACGATTTAATCTTTTTCTTTTTTCTTTGTTTTTTGCCGATGGGTAAGCATTTTCATGTAATTACATCTCTCCCTAATGTGTTTTTCATGAAGCTTAACAGGGGAACAGTCAAGCCTGTAAGGTGGGGAGTTGATGAAGATGATCTTGATAATATTGAATCATTTGGGGTTAAGCGTTTTAAAGATTTTACATGGAAGCACATGCTCGATTTTTATACCTGTGCCGATTGTGGAAGATGTTCAGATCAGTGCCCTGCAAATGCTGTGGGCAGGCCTCTTTCACCCAGATTTATTTCAATTAAATGTCGTGACTATATCTTCAAAAATTATCCTCTGTTCGGAAAGACAGATGCAAAAAATATAAATGTGATCGGCAGTATTTTTACAGAGGATGAAATCTGGTCATGCACGACCTGCGGAGCATGCGAAGCAGAATGCCCTTTAATGATTGAATATATCGACAAGATAGTTGATTTAAGAAGAGGTCTGGTTGACGAAGGAAATGTTCCGCAATCCCTGCAAAAACCTCTTCGAGCGCTTGAAAAAAGGGGTAATCCATACGGCAAGATGGAAAGAAAACGCGCTGACTGGACAAAAGAAAAAGATTTTTCTGAAACATGCACGGTAAAGATTTTACAAGACAAAGTAACAGCAGATATACTGTATTTTGTGGATAGCATCACCTCTTTTGATGATAGAATGCAGGAGATTGGAAAATGTTCTGCCCGTATTTTTGCTGCTGCCGGGGTTGATTTCGGAATATTGGGCCCTGCTGAAAAAGACAGCGGAAATGAAATAAGAAGATTTGGGGAAGAAATGCTTTTCCAGGAGATAAAGGAACAAAATACAGATGCAATCCTCAAATCAGGCGTAAAAAAAATTATAACAGCAGATCCGCATGCTTTTAATTCATTAAAAAATGACTACAAAAATATTCCAGAAGTAGAACATATAACACAGATGATAGTAAGCGCAATAATGGCCGGGAGTATTAGATTGAGTAAAGTCAAAGATTCTGACGCTGTTTACACATATCATGACCCATGTTATCTTGGCAGGCATAATGGTATTTATGATGAGCCGCGTTATATCATAGATGCTATTCCAGGAATTAAAAGGGTTGAAATGGCAAAGTGCAGGGATCGCTCCTTTTGTTGCGGAGGAGGTGGCCTGATGCTTTTTTATGAGCCGGTTGAGGAAAAAAGGATGGGACAGTTAAGGGTTGAAATGGCAGAACAGGCCGGTGCTACAGTTATTGTTACAGCATGTCCGTTTTGTATGGTAAATATAGAAGATGCCATTAAGACAAGCGGTCTTGAAGGGAAAATGGAGGTTATAGATATCGTTGAACTGGTTGACCGCCATCTAAAATAGAGGGATTGGTCGAGTATTAAAACATTCGAGCAATCAACAATCATCAATCCAAAGTTGCAGTTGCAGGTTGGAGGAATACTATGGAAATTCTGGTTTGTATCAAGAAAGTCCCCGATACTTCAGAAAATGAGATCACCATTAACAGGGATGGTAATGATATAGAGCGTGAGGATCTTGTTTATTCAGTGAACGAATGGGACAATTATGCTGTTGAGGAAGCAATTCAGATCCGTGATAAGGTCGGAGGTTCGGTGACGGTTGTTTCTGTTGGCGATGAAGAAGATGAAGAAGTAATTAGAAGAGAAATGGCAATGGGAGCAGATAAGGGTATTCTTCTTTCAGATAAAGCGTTTGAAGGCTCTGACGGCAGAGGAATTGCCGGCATTATAAAAGCAGAAGTGAAGAAAAGTAACTTTGACCTTATTATGACCGGAGCTCTTGCAGATGACGGAGCAGGTCAGGTTGGCGGAATGCTGGCAGCAATGCTTGACTTGCCGTATGCCTCACTTGTGACCTCTCTGGAAATAATTGACGATAAAAAAATCAAGGTGGGAAGAGAAATAGAAGGCGGCAATCTGGAGATGTTTGAGATAGATCTGCCATGCGTCATTTCAATTCAAACCGGCATTAATGAGCCTCGTTATGTTGGAATCAGAGGCATAAGAAAGGTTGCCTCTGTCGAGATCCCTGTTTATGGGGCTGAGCATCTTGGATTATCTCCTGATACATTGGGCGGCGCTGGTTCAAAGATAAAAAAACTGGACTACTTTATGCCTGAAACAGGTGAAGGCGCTGAGATACTTGAAGGAAGCTCTGATGAAATAGCTGAGAAACTCGTTGAGCTCTTGAAAGCCAGAGGAGGTATAAAATAATGGATAAACAGATTTTTGCATATATTGTTCATAAGCAGGGAGTGGTCGATGACACGGCATTTGAAATAATCAATGCGGCTAAAAAAATTAATTCCGATGTACCTGTTACAGCCATTGTTACAGGTTCTGGAGCCGACCTTGATGCTGTTTGCGGTGAAGTTGCCCGTGCATATCAAAATGTATGGAAAATTGATGACAATGCTCTTTTATATCCAGACGCAGAGATTATTCAGGGACTGCTTGTCCGGATATTACCTGCACAGGCAGTTTTGTTTGTTCCGCATGATACCTTTGGAATGGATCTTGGCCCTGGTCTGTCCATAAAGCTTAATGCAGCATATCTTCCCGATATCGTTGATATTGAGGGACTTGAGAATAACGAGCTAAGGGCTGTACGCCAGGAATACAGTGGTCAGGTAAGCACCCATATACTCTGCGATTTTTCAGGCAAAGCAGTAATCACAAACCGTCCCGGAGCTTTTAGCTCAGATGAAAGCAAAGAGGCAAACGGCAGCGTAGTTGACAAAACAGCCGAGGCAATGGAAGGAGGGCTACCGCTAACCAGGCGCCGGTTTATCGAGGTTGTCGAGGCAGAGACCGGGGATGTTGATATTACAAAGTCTGAAATACTCGTATCTGTTGGAAGAGGGGTCGAGGACGAAGACAATCTGGACATTGTATATGATCTTGCCAAAGCAATGGGCGGCGAAGTCTCATGTTCAAGGCCTGTTGTTGATTCAAAGTGGATGGATAAATCACGACAGGTCGGCACATCAGGCAAGACTGTAAAACCTAAAGTTTATATGGCATTAGGCATAAGCGGTTCATTTCAACATCAGGGCGGCATAAAAGGCTCTCCATTCATAGTGGCAGTAAACAAAAATCCAAATGCCCCTGTTTTCCAGGTGGCAGATATAGGAGTCGTGGCTGATATGCTCGATTTTATCCCGGAGCTTACCGACAAGATAAATGGTAGCCGTTAACGGCTTGAAACTTAGAAACTTGAAATTGGAAAATAGAAATTTGGGAGATTAGATTAAAGCAATTATTTGTTTTTTCAATATCTTAACACTTAACACTTAACACGTTACCGGAAATTTAAATAATGGAAAAAATTTTTTTATTTAAATCAATACGTGCAGTTATGGTTTTTGCCATTGCTGTAGGTATAGCTGTCCTTCTTGTCACGCTCAAGCCAAAGGAAAAGCATGAGGTTCGGCCGGAGACAGGCCGGCTTGTTGAAGTTCTGAAAGCCAAAGCCGAGAATGTAAATATGATTATAAGCGGTTATGGCACGGTTAAGCCGCGGGAAGTTTTAAAACTGGTGGCGGAGATAAAAGGCCGTATAATTAATATTGACTCATCTTTTAAGGAGGGGGTCTTTGTTAAAAAAAATGCAGCTTTGATTAAAATAGATTCTCGCACTTACCAGCTGGAAGTTGACAGACAGCAGACCCAGATAGAGCAGACCAAAGCTGAGATAAAAAAATTGCAGCAGGAAATAAAAAATCTTGATGCCAGCATTAAAATTTCAAAATCTGATACACTCCTTGCGCAGGCAGATTTTTCGCGCTTAAAAAAACTATCCTCAAGAAATGTAGTGTCCCAGACCACCCTTGATAAGGCAGAGCAGAAATATCTTGCAAGCCTTGATCATCTGCAGACCCTTAAAAATCAGCTGGCTTTAACCGGACCTTTAAAAGAACAGCTTGAAGCACAGCTGAATATGGGAAAAGTCATGCTCAGCCAGGCAAAACTTGATTTTGAAAAAACAGATATCAGTACTCCTTTTGATGGATGGGTACTTGAAAAAGACATTGAAGAAGGCCAGCATGTAAATGCCGGCCAGTATTTAGGGAGTATTTATAAGGACAAGGCTCTTGATATCGAGCTTAATATTCCTGCCAAAGATCTAAAATGGCTTCAACAGGATTTAACAAAAAACGGCCTGCATAATGCTGAAATAGTTTTTGATAACAAAAACGCCTCTCAATCATGGAAGGGACGTGTATCAAGAATAAAAGCACAAATGGATAAAAAAACGCGAACACTTCCGGTTGTCATTGAAATTGAAGATTCGGAATTAGACAATAACCTGAACACAGGCAGTTTAAGGCCAGGCATGTTTGTTTCAGTCATGATAAAGGGAATAAATATAGAGCAGGTATTTGTGATTCCGCGTCATGTGGTTCATGCCGGTAATGTAGTCTATATTATGGCAGGCGACCATTTACAGATAAGGCATGTCAACATTTTGCGCAGCATCAAAGATTCAGTTTATGTTGACAAGGGGCTGTCAAACGGCGACCTTGTGATTAAATCTCCATTATCCGGTGCAGTAGAAGGAATGAAGGTTAGAATTAATACAGCTTAACGGGAAGCCCCATTATGGTTTCGGTATATAATCAAATATCTTCCTGGCCAGTTTGGTTGCCATTTTCGCCAGATTCGGCTTGAACAAATGGTATGTTTCCTTGGCTGTGTGAGCTGCTTTCCAGTAAATAACACCGGTCTCAACATCAACCATTTTTATTGACAGCCCAACCTCTCCGTTTTTTTCACCGGCATAGACCCCATAACCCCATTTACTCACTTCACCCACGATAATGGTGTCTGCCTGCAAAATTTTACCGATCTTTAGTATACTCTCCTTATCGGAAACCCCCACTGACCTCAATTTTGATGTGTAAGCCATAATGGCGTTCTGCAGGTCACCATCATTGGACATCTGAGATTTTGCTGTCAAGGGATCTATGACACGTTCAAAGCGCTTTGCCGTGGTAGCAGCATCAAAAATTGCCATTGCCACGTTGTCGATGTCATGCTCCGTCCCTTCGGGCATCTTGATGGCCGGAAGTACAACAGCCACTTTCGGCTGGAATGTTTTAGCATTGGGAGCTATTTCATTATAGTTGATAGAAGCGCAGCCAGATGTAATAAACAAAAATAAACCTGAATACAACAGTATCGTCCTCATTTTTTTTATCATCATGTCCTCCATTGCTATTACATACCGGTTGTGCCGCTGTTTATCAAGACTCCAGTGTTAGAAGAACCAGACGCAATTTTTTTTCTTTTCCATCTAAAAGAATGCACCAGATTGTTTAAAACAATTTACAACAACGAGTAATTGCCAAAATAACTAAATGCATGACCCCTGTCAATATTGAACTTCAACAGCGAGTTCAGTCCCCGATTCCCCCCGTCAGAATTGATATTGTATATTCCCTTAACATATACTGTTTTAGATTAATTTCAATCTGTTCTTTGAACCTCAAGCAGGAGGATCAGGTGACCAGCCATTTTATTACAGAAACAAAAAGCCCCATTTCTTTATTACAATATAAAGGATGGGGCTTTATTTTTACAGGCTTGGAACTGAAAGCATGAACTGGAAAAAATATTTAACTATTATATTCTTGATGATACAAACTTATGAACTGAGCGCATTACCCGCTGCTTGCGGCGGGGAGCTTTAATTACTGATTTGTCGATGGATTGTAGTGACCTGTCAGCAATGATATGCAGCAAAAAGTTGTCAGTGGACTGGCAACCATGGATCAAGCAGGGAAGCCCCGCTGATTTCCATATCTGATGTATTCCGTGTTGCAATAATTAAATTGTTTACAATTCCTGTGGCTGCGATCATGCCGTCTAATTGCAGGCATGGTTTTGCCTGCTGATTCTGACCGAGCCTGAATTTTACCCCAAGTGGTTGCTGTCTGTAGATCAAAACTGATTATCCTGTCCTTAAACCTTTCTTTCAGGTCGCAATTTACCCATTTGTGCAGTTTTTCTTTTTTTTTGCTTTCAGGAAGTTTTTCGATACCTTTATGGAGTTCTCCGTTTGTTAAAACAGATATGAATAGATTGGCTTCAGTTATTCCGGATATCCATTTAACAACCTGTTTGCTATCCGGATACGCACAGGTAGCGCAGACAGCAATTGGGTACTTAAGAGATTGATCTCCTGCCACGTCTTTCTTTATTCTAATTTTAAATCATCAAAATTGATATGGCCCCATCCACCGCTTGAAGTGTCTATGATCCTGATCTGGGCAGTTCTACCTATGAACTGGGACACATTCCACCTTAATCGTTTCATTGTCTCTGTGCATTTCCCTGTGGCCTGCACAACAACCTGCCTGTCAATTAATAGTTCCACCCTTTCAGTTTTAATGTCACATCCGCCACCAATCAGAAAACTGATTATTGGTCCGGTTATAGTAAAGGGTTCGGAAGTAAGAGTTCCCTGAGGTCCATCACCCTGAAGCCTTCCGGGAGGATCAAACTCGGCAGGACGATTCTCATATCCTCCGATCCAGTAGTTACCCTCGTGGCGCGAAGGTTGACCTCGGTGACGTGCTGTGGGATTGTCTCCATAAGTAGGCTGAGTATTAAAGGCATTCCCTGTACTTTTCCAGCCGACAAGATTGCCTGATTCAAAATTCCAGTTAATACCCCCCTTTAATTGAGGAACTTCTTCTCCAAAAGAAATACTGAGAATATCGTCTTTGTTTAGGGGAACATTGACTATACGACCATTTTTTAAGAAAACTTTCATGTCGCCAAGAGAATAGGTAAAGGCAATAAATGATATTGTTACGGACAGAAGAACAATAAACAACAGTTTAACTTTTTTTGTCATTTTGGATAACCCTCCCCTTTGAAATAAAAAATGTTTTTTAAATTTTATCCCTATTCAGGTAAAAACCATATATAAAGGGGGAAAGCGTGTCAACAAAAAGGAAAGTATTGAATCTTCCTGCCGCAAGCAGCTGATGACTTAGTACACGTATTCTTAAATACGATTACGTATAATTATGGGTTCATTGTCCA